>DQVM01000105.1 GCA_015661775.1 Candidatus Caldarchaeum subterraneum
GGTGATGAGGCGTTGGGGGTTATCTCTGAGTGGCCTGTAACAACAGCTACGTCTATGCTCCTAGCGGCCCTGTCTATTTGACGGGCTATGTTTCTGAAATCCTCCGCTTTACTCCCCTCAGGGAGGAGTATACATGACGACATCCACGTGGGCTTAGCGCCGCACACAGCCACGTCGTTGGCGTTTATATGAACAGCAAGCCACCCCACGAGGTTCTTAGAACCTGTTACAGGGTCCGAGGCTATAACTAGCGTCTCTCCACCCAGCTTAACCGCCCCAGCATCCTCGCCGTATTTGGGCCATAGTATTACATCCCCCCTACCCCTCCCCCTATAACGTAGGACAGAACGGGAGAGCACATCTCCAGGCAGCTTACCGACCGGAAGCCTCTCCTCACCCATGCCTACCAAATCATCACTAGCTAACCAACATTAAAAACCCACTACAGATAGACAGAAGACACATGACCAAGTCGTATCATGTTCATCTCTTTGTGCAGGGCCGTGGATGGAGGGTGCTTAGGGAGGTTTACAGCCACAGCGGTGTTTTGGCCAGCTTCGAGGAGGCTAGGAAACTAGCTCTGTATGTGATTCTGGTGATGATGAAAAGAGCCGGCCATCCCTACGGCTCTAGGGAGGGTGATGTGGTGGGTTTTAGGGTGGAGGATTCGGAGGAGGAGCCTGAGCACCTGCCTGAGGAGGCCCGTCATGTGGATTGGGAGGAGCATAAGCATAGGTTCTTCAAAAGGGGGGAGGCTTACATGATGTACAAGACATGGAGCTGGCCCGACTAGGCGGCGGAGATGGTTTTCCTACGAGAGCGTCAGCTCACCTATCTTATCCAACGTAGCTAAGCTGTGCATCATCATCTTCCTGCCTGAGAATGTATAGAGTATATCATCTATGTAGAGGCTCCTCTTAATCACGTAGCTCCGGCCTAGCGTCTGCTCATCTCCAGCCAAGTGGGTTACGTTACCTACAACCTCAATACCGTCTTCAGGGTCTATCCTGAAGACCAACACCCCTTGGAAGAAGCGTCCACGTAGGGGCTCGGTTGTGGTTATAGAATCTGCTTCAGCACCCGCCTGCATTATAACTGGGATTATCAGCAGCCTGTTATCGCTGTCCAGCAGGAATGCCCTGTGGTCGCGTAGGGCTTCAGAATCCACGTAAGGGCCTTTTATCACAAGCTTATGCACCTCCCTCGGCTTCGTGTAGTCGGATATGTTGAAGAGCGAGAGCTTAAGCCCCTCCACCACAACAGCCCCTGTGTCCGCGTCAACCTCCGTCTCCCTCCCCAGGCCTATTAGGTAATCCTCCCCGAAGGGGTGTAGATACGTGGAGAACCCGGGTATCTTCAGCTCCCCCAGTATCCTCGGCTGCTCCGGGTCTTTCAGCTCTATCACGAAGAGCGGGTCTACCTGCCTGAACGTAACCACGAAGGCCTTATCCTGCATGAATCTTACGGAGTATATCCTCTCGCCGGGGGCTAGGTTATCCAGCTGACCTACCTTGTTGAGGTTCATGTCAAGTATGTATATGCTGCTGCTCATGTCCCCTCCTCCCCTCGGGTTTATAGTAGTAGCTATTCTGAAGAATCCCCTGTACTCGTCCATGCTGAACTGATTCACCACACCCCCAGCTACAACACCTGAAGCGGCTGGCTTAACCTCTAAACCGTTAAACCCAACCCTATGTATTACGGTTTCAACCCCTCTGGAGTCAGGTTTTGGAACGGCTAGGTAGATGCTACCATGAGAAACGTACACGCTGGTTGAGAAGCCGGTCAGCATAGCTACTACGCTAGGCCCTTGCGTGGCATCAGCTAAATCTAGGGCGATTACTAGGGTGTAGAAGTATCCCCTCCCATCCTCTACTGCGCTGTAATATACCTTAGAGGCTGGAACCTCGGTAACTTCACCGTCAACAACTACGCGGGGCAGCAGGGGTTTATCATCCTTATACACTATGCCCTGAGCTACTACAAAATACACGTAGCCGCCGACCATTCTAGAAGAAACATAAGAGCCGTTCACCTCCACGCTACGTATCTCCCTAGGACTCCGTATGTCAGCTACGTCGTATACCCTCACCTCCACCTCTGGTAGGAATGGAACCATAAAACCCCCGTCCCTCAACACCCAGGGAACGTGGGTCAACGATATTACAACCAGCCTATCGCCGTTCTTGAATAAACCAACTACACCCCCCTCAGTCTCTAAGACGCTTAAAACCTTAGCAGACTCCACCGGATACGCCTCGATCAAGTAAACCCTGCTCCCTGAGGCGAAATAAACATACCTGCCGTCTGTCTTAACCAAGTCAGCCTCATCCACCCCAGCTACTTGGACGTTTGTCCCCGAGTACCTGGCCGCCGGGCTGGCCCCAGTCTTATCCACCCCAGCCTTGGGAAGAGCTATCACTGACTTAACATACCAACCCCGGGGCAGGTTTGACAGGAACTTCACCAGCTCATCATAAGACGTGAAGCTCCTCATGGCAGATTCACCTGCTGGAGGAGGAAAATAGACCGGCAAAGAGCTAAGGAGAAAAACCACAAACAGAGCAACCACAACACCCAAAGCAAACCTACCCACGGCCTCACACCCAACCAACCTAAGAATAAACCCAGTAATAATGCCAATTAATCGAACAGATGTTCAAGGTTGTTGAACAGGTTTAGGCTTTGATATATGGGGTGAAGCCCGGGGAGGGATTCGAACCCTCGTGAAGCGGCTCTGCAGGCCGCCGCCTCCACCACTCGGCCACCCGGGCTTCTGCTACTGTAGTGGCGTGGATGTTTAATAAGATTGTTTTGTTGGTTTTATTGTTATTGGCTGTTCTGTGGTTGCCATGACGTAGCCTAGGAAGGCGAGTATGAGGAGGAGCGTGGAGGTTATTATTAGGACGGGGATTTTTACCGCCAGCTCCTCGTCTAGGTTTGGTATGTAGCCGAAGAACCATAGTATGTAGAATACCTCAGCTAAGGCAGCTGTAGCCATAACCGCGTAGCCTGTTGTTTTTACCTTGTTCATCCGTTGTTTCTTAAATAGGATTTTTACGCTTTTCTTTTAAGGTTACTTAGGTTGACAGGTAGTGGTGTTGAGAGGAGGAGTGTGGCTTTAAGCGGTAAGACGCTTCAGGTTTACCTATATCTGCTCCGTAGGAGGGAGTTTGTAGGGGTTCGGGAGGTTCAGAGGGGTTTAAGGCTCTCCAGCCCCAGCGTAGCGTTCCACCACTTGGAGAAGCTCCGCAGCCTAGGGGTTGTGGAGAAGGACCAGTCGGGGCAGTATAGAGCGTTGAAGAACGTGGATGTAGATGTTCTCCAGGCCTTCATAAACGTAGGTGGGTTAATCCTACCCCGCATGCTCTTCTACGCCACGTTCTTCACCAGCTTCACAGCACTATACGTCTTAGTTAACATGCAGAGCTTAAACCCCTACGCCCTTCTGCTGGGGGTTATGGCATCAGCCTCGTTCTGGTACGAGACCGTAAAGGCATGGGTGAGGAAGCCGTGGTAGGGCCTGTTCTACTGCATGGAATTATAAGTAATCCCAACGGTGTTTAAGGTGATGTAAAGAAGATGAGGAGCACGGTTGTGGCTGTCGTCTTCGGTGTTCTCTTGGCTATGCTCCTCTACGGCGTGGTGGAGATGCTCACACCCCCGCAAACCCCAACAGCAATAAAAGAGGAAGAATATACAATTCTTAGAGGGGCTACTGTGAAGGAGCCTAAGGCTCAAGCGGCTGAGGTGGAGGGGAGAGAGAAAACAGCCACGCCTACTTGGGTGGATGCAGTTATCCAAGCCGACAGCTATTATACAGCCTCTATAATATTCATATTCTCGCTACTGCTGGCTTCCACAGCCTATCTAGTAACCCACAGGCGGGTTTATGGTTAAAAATTATGGATAAGAAATGTTATGCTTATATAAGAGAGGAGGAATATCAATATTTAAAATGACCCAGGTTGTTCTCACATTCGACCCCTCACTGGGTCATCAATTTCACAACTTCCCCCTCCTCAGCTTCCTCCCATGCGCCCCCGTTCGATACGTCCCCAAGCCTATCTACTACTACCTATCCCTCCCCGACTCGCCCGCCGACGAGTATGGAAGAGCGGTCTTAGCGCCTTACGCTATTAGGAAGCTGGAGGCCTGTCTAAAGAAGAAGTCGAAGCTGGATGTGGTGGTGGCGCATCCAGGGTATGTGGAGCGTTTCATAACCAGCGATACTAGGGTTATAGGCGTCAACACGATGGACCCTCTAGGCCTTGGGCCTCTCTCGCTCATGTTCAACAACGCAGGCCGGGAGCGTTCTTGGGTTACTGAGGAGTTCGAGTCGCTGATAAGGAGGATTAACTTAAGGAGGAGAGAGGTTGGGGGGAGGGCTAAGCTGGTTGTAGGCGGCTCAGGTGAGTGGGAGTTTGAGCATAGGCCAGAGGAGCTGGATAGGCTTGGGATAGACTACGTAATCCAAGGGGAGATGGATGATATAGCCCATCTCCTCTTCGAGCAGATAATAGAAGATAACATAGACACTTCAATCTTCCTCTTCGGCTACAAAACCACATCCTTCGACAGCAAAGGCAGGCCCCTGATAAGATACGTTAATGATAAGAACGGTCGGTTCATAACAAGACACCCCCTATCCAAGTATCGCCTCCCAAAGATGGAGGACATACCTACGATAATAAACCCCGCTATAAGCGGGCAGGCGGAGATAATGAGGGGATGTGGGATAAACTGCGACTTCTGCGAGGTAACAACAAGGCCCCTACGCTACTACCCGCCTAAGAAGGTGCTGGAGGAGGTTATGGTGAACAAGCAGGCAGGGATAAACAACGCATGGTTCATAACTGATAACCAGTGGGCTTACATGGTTGAGGACCCTGATTTCTGGCCTAACAAAGAGGCCATCTTCAAGCTTTACGAGACTATTATACGGTTTGGCAGGGTCTATAAGGCTAATCCGATGCACGCCACCCTAGCCCCTGTGGCAGCCGACCCTGAAACGGCTTTCGGAGTAGCCGCGATAGTAGGAGCTGGTCCTGATAAGCATATAGGTGTTCAGATTGGGTTGGAGACGGGCAGCGACAAGCTGGTGCTGAGGCATATGAAGAATAAGGCGAAGCCTCTTAAGGTGGGGGTTGACGGGACGTGGGCTGAGATAGTGGTGGAGGCCCAGAGGATATACAACGCCGCCTACTGGATACCAGCCTATACAATAATCATAGGCCAGCAGGGTGAGGAGGACGAGGATATATGGGATACAATAGGCTTGATTAACTACATGGCCCAAGAAGAGCTCTACTTCACAGTAACCCCCATGGCTTTAGTAAACCTAGGCTCGCTAAGAGGAACAAACATATTGACGGACGTTTACCAAAACCTAACAGCGGCACAGGCTGCTTTAATCTACGTATGCTGGAGAAACACCAAACGAATGACAGAAGCCCTAGTATGGCGTCTAGCTAGGGATAACCTCCTCTTCAGGCTCTTAACTACCGGGATACTCAACTTAGGGGCTTGGATATGGCTGGATAGGCTGGAGAAATACCTAAGAAAGATAAACCCAGAGGCTGAGAGAGCCATAGAGAAGGCTAAAAACTACACCCACATAAAGAGGATGGGGACTAACTTCAGGAAGTGGCGGGAAGAGTATAAGAGGATGAAGGATAGGATAGTTAGGATATCTATGTAACTATAAAACACGCTAAGTAAGGCTCTATAAACGTTGAACGATGGCCAGGGTCTTTAAGATACTCGTTAAACCCTCCGAGTTCTTCGCAGACGAAGAGAAGATAAACGACACAAAAACCAGCTTAGTTATCTTCGGACTAGCTATGGCTATCACCTCGCTGGTATCCGCTTACTACTTCTCCGAGAAGGTCATATACTATCTGGAGCTGGGTGAGTTATCCAACATACCGATACAGCTACTAGGGATAGATTATATAATCATGTCCAGGCTTGCATACCTCCTTCTAGCATCCTTGATAATACTTGGCGTTGGAAGGGTATTCGCAAAGCTGGTTAACGCCGAGAGGGCCTCGATAAAACTGCATCTTAACGTTGTCTTCTTCAGCTTCTTGGTTATACTCATCATGGGAATAATCTCAACCCCAGTAATCCTGGCTTACCCTGTTAAACAATACGGTATAGTTGGAGCGAGTTTCGAGAGCGTCTCGCTGCTCAACGCGGATATAGCTGCAGAGGATATGGAGACTGGGTTTAAGGTGGAGGCTTCTTCAACTCTGATTATAGCCGATAGGATGGATATAAAATACCTAAACGAATCTGGGTATCCTATTGAGTGGGGCAGGCTAAACTCAAGTCAGATAAGGAAGATGCTGGAGCTTAAGAAACCGAAGGTTTACCTGAGCAACGCTAAGGTATATGCTTACGGCGATAGGGTTTTCAACCTGACGGTTAGCCAGCTCAACTTCGAGGAGATGAAGTTCAGGAGGACGATAAACTTGGAGAGGGTTCTGCTGAACAGGGATGAAATAACCAGCGACGCAGCCGCTGTTGCTTTGGATTTTCTAGGGGCTTTCATACCGTTAATAACGTGGGTTTGGTTCGTTGCAGTTAATGCGGTGGGTTTCAGGGTTGTCTTTAAGGTTTCAAGGTTGAAATCCCTTGCCTTCGGCCTTTTCGCCTTCGCCGTCCTAGTTATACTGGGGATTCTATAGTTTTTTAACCACCCTGCCGTCTGGTGTTATTTCACCCGCAGCTATTCTGGTGCTGGAGATGGGTTTGCCGTCTTCAGCCAGGACGATGGGGCACGTTACCAGCTTAACCGGCTCCAGCCCCTTCTCAACCCTTATCCTGTTTATCTCCTCAACCCGCCCCGCTGTGAAGGGGCTTGCTACCAGGGCTTCTATCTCCCCGTCGTAGGCGGGTGGGCCGTAAGGGTCTTCCAGCTTGGCTATTGTACTACGTTCTTCTAATCCGTGTTCTTGTAGGAATTGTTTAAGACCTTCTACCCGTTCTCCGTAGCTTTTTACAGGGTGTTGTTTCCCCAGCTTAGATACAAGCTCGTCGCTTGTCACCCCTATGACTACATGCTCCCCTGACGTAAACGCTGTTAGGAGCAACGCCACGTGGCCGTAGTGTATTTCGTTGAACGTCCCCCCCATAGCGGCTCTCCTGAACCTGGGCCTCGGCCTCTCGCGTCTGGCCAGCTCCCACTCCACCTCCTCCCTAGTCATCCGCGACTCGTAGAGAATCACCATAGCCTCGCCAAACGTTACGCCTAGCAAGGCGGCCAGCTCCTCGTAGCTTATGAAAGGACGCTCAGGCATCACCTTCTCGATAAAATAAGCCTTATGAGCGTTGTATAGTGGGAGTGAGTGGACAACCTCCACCAGAACATTCCACAGGGGATTGGTAGAATACTCCCTTAACACCCTCACCACGCCGAGGCATTAAATACTTTAGTTTTCAATAAATTCTTATATCACGGAAACTAACGTATGAGTTGCTGAGGAAATGGAAGAATTCCAGAAACAGCTGGAGGATTTGGAGGAGCAGCTGCAGTATTGTGAGAAGCTAGTAGCTTCCGAGACCCGGCTTGACGTGGCTGTCTTAATACTGGAGGAGCTGCAGAGTAAGATTCAGAAGATTAAGGAGAGTAGTGGGGTTGTGGATGAGCGTTTAACGGCTCTGGCTGATAGGGTTAAGCTCCTCTACCACAGGGCCAAGGCCCTGCTCTCGCTTCAGGAGGGGAGGAACGCCTATAGGCAGTTTGAGGATTAGGGTTTACTTGCCAGTAGAGTATAGGGGTCTTATAGAGACTAGTGTAGGGAGGGGCATGGGTTTTGCAGGGTATCCTCGTGTCTCTTCCTTAAGCCTCTTGATCAGCTCACGGGGTTTCATCTCAACCACCCTCCTCTCCCTCCTTACCCTAACAGAGAGCGTCTTCTTCTCCAGCTCACGTCTGCCCAGCGTTACTATGTAGGGTATCCACGAAACCTCCGCCTCCCTAACCTTCTTATCTAGACTCTCATCCCTATCATCTACATCAGCCCTTATCATCAGTTTGTTGAGCCGTTCAGCCAGCTTAACAGCCCTCTCCACAAAGTCTTGACTTAGTGGGATTATCCTTACTTGAGTGGGAGATAGCCAGGTAGGTAGCTCAGGCGGGTTCTTCCGCAGAGCCGTGTCTAGAACCGCGTATATCCACCTCTCGATAGTCCCTATAATGGCTGTGTGAAGTATAACAGGATACCTACGCTGGCCCTCCTTATCCACGTAAGTTATCCCGAACCTCTCGGCATTCCCTATATCCATCTGAACCGTCCCTATCTCACGGGGTCTGTTCATCCTATCGATTATATGATACTCTATGTTGAGAACCCAGTAGTATCCGCTGCCCTCGGGGTAGAATGACAGCAGAACGGGTTTCCGCTCCCGTTTAACCAGCTCCATGAAGAAGTCTCTGTTCTCCTCGAAGAAGCTTTTGGAGGTGAGGTTATACAGCGAGACATAATCCCTGCCCAGCTTCTCAATCTCCTCGTATATCTTCCCGTGTATCCGTTTGAAGACCTGCTTAGCCTCCTCCAAGTCCCTGCAGAATATATGGAAGTCGGGCATGTTCATCCTCCTTACCCTGAACCCCAGAACCAGCTCGCCTGACTGCTCAAGCCTGTAGCTGTCGGCCACCTCAAACTCTCCGAAGGGAAGGTGCTTATAGCTGATTACCCAGTCCTTGGCTAGGGCGAACTGCTGGAAACAAGCTGCGTAACGCATGACATAGCTCCGGCCATCAACCTCAACCCTATACATCCTCTGACCAAACAACCCCGCATGCTCCCTTATGGCCCTGTTCTCCAGGCTGAACATGTTGGTCCCCTTCACAGAGTAGACGGGTAAACCAGTTTCACGGGCCACCTGCTCTGCGTAGGCCGCCACTAGGTCGTATATCACAGCCCCTTCAGGGCCGTAACGCATATGCCCTAGGTCGGACATCTCCTCCCAGTCTATCCCGTATCTTCTTAGAATTCTGATGTACTCAGGCTCGGCTGTCTGCTCCCTTCTGCTTTCCATCCCAAGGGCTTCTCTCTCCACGAGTATTCTAAACTCTTGGGGTGCTCTGTCTAGGGGGTATGTGCTTGCTGGGTATATCTTCCCGTCTGTGTCTAGGATGTAGTACTCCTTACGGGGTGCTGGGGATGTCTGCTCCTTTTTCTCACGTTTTTCCTTAGCGAAGGCTCTTGAGCGTTCCGCAAGTGGATGGCCTTTTATGCTTAGTCTAAGGGCTTTGTTCCATCCGAAGGGGGCTCTATGAACCTCAACCCCCGTCTCCCTCGCTTTACGCTCCAAGGTCTTGAGTATCTCTAACGCATGCTCAGGCCTTGCTAGGTTGTTACTGAGGTGGGCGAAGGGGTAGATTACGAGGCGGTTTATCTTAAGGCTCTTCATATGCTCCGTAGCGTCTTTCACAGCCTCCTCGGCCTCAGCGTCTTCATCCTCAGGCTCCACGCTGACCAGCATAACTAAAGCATCCTCAAACCTGAAGAGCCTCTTCTCAGCATCCTCAGCCAACTTAGCCTCTTTCCCCACAGGCTCATACTCTATAAAATCAACATGCAGCTCTAGGAGCCTCAACCCCTCTTCAACAAAGCTAGTTTCTATCCTCTATTTAATTTAACAGTTCTTCTCTATAATCCGCTGTATCTTGCCCTCTCCATCTCCCTCTCCTTTTTGCTGGCTCTTTTGAACTCCTTGTAGTGGGGCTTGCAGAGGTATGCTCTCCTGCTCTCTTTACTTACGTTAAGGTATCTGGATACCCGGTCAGCTGGGAGTGAGATCTCAGCCTTAGCGGAGCATCCCACCACGCTGCAGTTAACGCCCTTAGAGACCCTACCCACGCCGTATCACCTCAGGATGTATAAGTTATATTATGTGGTTTCAGCTCATCTTCTCTGCTGAGGGTATATAAGCTTTCAATACAGGGACGGGGAGGTTAATGAGCCTATCACGGCAAGGCCGTAAGGTCTTCAACAGACTGGCTGAGAAACCGGTTAAGTGGCTGGTTAAGAAGAGGGTAAACCCATCTGTCCTAACCCTAGCGGGTCTTTTGATGAGCTGCGTAGCGGTAGTGTTCTATTACTTAGCCCGTCAAGACGGTGTGTTTATGCTCTACGCTGGAGCGGCTCTGGCTGTAGGGTCTGTGCTTGATGGTTTAGACGGCGCTGTTGCGAGGTCTCTTGGGGTTGCGGGTAGGAGAGGTGCTTTCACCGACTCCACCGTAGATAGGGTTGAGGACTCCCTAACCGCGGTTGGGATAATGCTGAGCGGATACGTAGATGGGCTGCTGGTTATAGTTATGCTGGCCTCGTCTATGCTGGTGAGCTACACTAGGGCAAGGGCGGAGGCCTTAGGAGTAAGCTTAGCTGACGTGGGGCTGGCCGAGAGATGGCTCAGACTAGCTATACTAACAGTAGCCACAGCAGCTGCTACAGCCATTCCCGAAGTCTTAGAAGCGGCCACTGCGGTTGTGGCGGTGTTATCAACCCTAACTGTAGCCCAGCGGATACGCTACGCTCTTAAGGCGCTTGATTAACTCTTCAACCCATGTTAGTAGGCTTCTTAAAGTAAATCCCGCCATCCCTAAAGTTTATCTCGTATATGTCGTTAACCTCCAGCTTAACGTTAAGCATTTCATACTCATCCTCAGTCAGGTAGAGTATGATCTTCGGGAAGGATATCTCTCTTATTGAGGGCATTAACCCTAGGGACTGCATCTGCATAATGGCTGTCTGGAGCATGCGCTGTACCATCATGGTTTCTTCCGTCTGGGGGCCTAGCACAACGGTTCTGCCGCCTTTCTTGACCTCTACAAGCTCTATAACCTTGCCTGGTCTACCTGTGTCGGGGTCTGTGTAGCTGCTTATCTTCTGAACCCTAACCAAAACCAATACTATTCGCCTGCTAGGTTAAATTATGTTTTAGGCTGGTCTTAAGTGTTTAACGTCAGCCTCTACTCTTCCTCCTCCAGCGACTCTATATAACGCCTATATTCATCCGGGTCCATCAGGTTATCCAGCTCCTTTTCGTCTGAGAGCTCTATCTTGGCTATCCACCCGTCCTCGTAGGGGGATTCGTTTATAAGCTCAGGGTTGTCGGCCAGCCTTATGTTAACCTCCACTATCTTACCAGATATTGGGGAGTATATGTCTGAGGTGGCTTTAACCGACTCTATCGTGGCTATCGTCTCCTTCTGCTTAACTTTCGTATTAACGTTAGGCAGCTCCACGTAGATAATCTCCCTGAGCTTCTTCTGGGCGTAGTCTGTTATCCCAACAACCCCCCTCTTACGCTCAATCCTAACCCACTCATGGTCCTTCGTGTAATACAAATCATCAGGAATATCATAACTTTCCGACATGCTATCCAGCCTCCTGCTATCTCCTTGAGCCTCTAAGTTGGGGAATTATATATGTTATGCGTAGGAGAACCGGAGGGGTTACTCATTTTAGTTTTTGACGTATGAGCTCTCCCAAGTCCTTTGACTCTCCACGCTTGACGTATGTGAGTTTGGTTTCTATCTTAACCCTCAGGCCTAGGCTTCTAAACAGGTTATACAGCGTAGCTCCATCTATCTTATCTACATGCCCCGACTCCACGAGCTCCAGCAGCCGCTTAGCCAAGCCCTCAGCCTCCTTTGGGTATTGGAGACGAGCAGCCTCCATAACCTCATCCCCCCGCTCAACCAAGTAGGGCCTGAGCCGAGTAAATACGTCAGCCCCCTCCTTATCCTTCTTAACCCCCTCCTCCGGGGAGTAAACGCGGGAGGCAAGCTGCATCATCCTGCGGAGCTGGATACGCCTCAGCTCAAGGTCGTCGGGCATTCCAGAACATACCCTCCGTAGCTTGTATATTACATTTACCCATGGGGGACTGGTAAGTGGGTAACCGTGTAGTTACCTACGGCATTAAATATCTGCTTTAAACCTAGTGAATACGTAGCCATGGCGCGTATAGTAATACATGTGGAGAAGAGGCCGCATGTCTTCAACACGCCGAAGGGAGATACTGTGGCTATATGCATGTGCGGTTTGAGTCAGAAATATCCATTCTGCGATGGAAGTCATAAGAAGACGGCAGACGAGGCGGATAACGTCATATACTTCTACGACCAGAGTGGGAACAGGATAGACCCCGCTACGGGGGAGAGGATAAGAAAGGTCTAATCCGGTGAATAACCTTATTCTTTATTTTTGTTTATGTCGGTTTTCTGAATCCTATTCTGATGTTTTTGAGGAGTATCGTAGGTCCGCCGAACCATACGGGTATTGCTTGCATGGGGTCTCCTTTACCGCAGTAGCCGGCGTAGAACTTCAGGTCCTTACCAACAGCAGCAACCGATGAGTAAAGCCCTCTGGTTGTGAGGTCCACCACAGGGTTTCTTACAAGGCCTGTGGTTTCTCCGTTTCTAATCCTATACGCCACAACACCTACGTAGCGTTGATTCCACCTCTTATCGTCTATGTTCCACTCTTGGTAGGACTTAACGTATACGCCATCCCTTACCTCGCTTATCATCTCCTCAACCGTGTAGTCTCCCGGCTTCATGTACGTGTTGGCCATCCTTACGATAGGCTCCCTGTCGAAGGCGTTTGCCCTGGCCGATGCGTTACTCCTCGTTCCTAGTTTCTTGGCCGTCTCCCTGTTGTGGAGAAGCTCTTTAAGAACCCCATTCTCTATCAGTATCCTCTCACCAGCCTTTACACATTCTTCGTCGTATAGGTAGTAGCCGAAGGAGTGGGGGAGCGTAGGGTCATCTACGATAGTGACGTGCTCCGAGCCTATTCTAGTCCCCAGCAGCTCTGGTTTTATATAGGTCTCCCCGGCCTGCGCCGCCTCCCTCCCCAGCATCCTATCAGCCTCCCCCGGATGCCCAGCCGACTCATGGCATACCAGACCGACTATCTCAGGCCCTAGAAGCAGGTCAACAGGCTCTCTCGGAGGCTCCTCACCCCTGAGCAGAGCCTCTGCTATGTCATGCGTCTCCTCAGCCAGCCTCTCCGGGAGCATCCACCTCTCCACAGCCTCCCAGCCCCGTGCCTCACCTAGGTTTTCAAACCTCTGTATACTCCCCCTCTGCTGGTGGAAAGCTACGATGAAGTAATCTGCGGTGGCTCTTGGGGTGAGGCTCCTCACATCACCCCCGTCGCTGTTGATTGAATGCTTCTCAGTTACCCAGCAGCCGACCTCCAGCAGCCTAGATACCAGCTTAACCCCCTTCCTCTCAGCGGTTTCTACAGCGTTATTATCAGCCTCCCGCAGCAGCTCTACACGGGCTTCGGTATCCACGTTGTCGAAGGGTATGCGGGGCTTTAGAACAACCTTAGACCTCTCCACCTTATCGTCGGAGAACTCTATCCTGTTTCTCTTCCTGTTTGCGGATGCCCTTGCTAGGGCTATGGCGTTTTTTACGGCCTTTCTAACCGATGCTCTGGTAAGTTCGCTGGTTGAGGCAAAGGCTAGGGCCCCATCCACCAAAACCCTAACACCCATCCCCTGCTCTATATGATCTGAAGAAAACTCGGGGACGCCGTTCTTCAGGACAGTACGCTGGGAGGAATCACGCTGGTAACGTGCCTCAGAGTAGGAGGCTCCAAGCCTCCTAGCGTAGTCAACCGCCAGCTCAAGCAGGTCCTCCACCACGGTTAACCCCGATATTCTTAGATAAGGTAAGGGGTAATTATGTATATCCTCAGACCTTTAGATGCGTATATTTTCAACCTTAATATCCATCTTAGGTAGCAGATAGGGTAGAAGTGATTAAGCTTGGGCCGTGTATCTCTCCTTAACGTTGATGAGATTCGGGGGGACTTTCCGATATTCAGTAGACAGGTTGGCGGGAGGCCCTTAATATACCTAGACTCGGCTGCCACAAGCCAAAGGCCTAGACAAGTCGTAGAAGCCGTTAGACGCTACTACGAGGAGTATAACTCCAACGTCCATAGAGGGGTTTACTCCATAAGCGTAGAGGCGACGGAGGAGTATGAGAGGGCTAGGCGGAAAATATCCCGTTTCATAAACGCAAAATCTGAGAGAGAAGTGGTATTCGTAAGAGGAACTACTGAAGCCCTCAACCTAGTAGCCTATGCATGGGCCTTGAGAAAACTCAGGAAAGGAGATAAGATACTGTTAACGGAGATGGAGCATCATAGCAACATAGTACCATGGCAGCTTATAGCCCAGCATACAGGAGCTGAGATAAACTACATACCATTTAACAGGTACGATGGTAAACTGGAGCTGGATAAACTGGATAGGTATAAAGACTTTAAAATCCTAAGCTTTACATACGCTTCCAACGTCTTAGGCACTATAAACGATGCTAAGAGGCTGGTGAAGTATGCCCATGAGAACAACGCCCTAGCAGTTATAGACGCCGCCCAAGCAGTCCCCCATATGAGGGTTGATGTCCAGGAGATAGGCTGCGACTTCCTAGCCTTCAGCGGCCATAAGATGCTGGGCCCAACGGGTATAGGGGTTCTCTACGGCCGGAGGGAGCTGCTGGAGGAGATGCAGCCCTTCATGGGAGGCGGGGAGATGATAAGAGAAGTCCATCTAAGCCACTCAACGTGGAATGAAGTTCCCTGGAAGTTTGAAGCGGGGACACCCAACGTGGCGGGGGCCATAGGCCTGGGAGCAGCGGTAGACTACCTGGAGAGGATAGGTATGGAGAGGATAAGAGAACATGAGGAAAGCCTCACAAAGCATGCGTTAGACGAGTTCGAGAAAATTAAGGGGATGAGGATCTACGGGCCCTTAGAGGCGGGGGAGAGAGCGGGGTTGATAGCGTTCAACGTAGCGGATATACACGCCCACGACCTAGCTACATTACTGGACGAAGACGGGATATGCGTAAGAGCAGGCCACCACTGCGCCATGCCCATACACACTAAACTAGAAACCCCAGCAACGACAAGAGCCAGCTTCTACCTCTACAACACCCACGAAGAAATAGAAAGACTAACAGAAAGCATCAAAAAAGCCGCCAAAAAATTCAAAATCACCTAGCGTAGATACTCCCAGCCACCCGCCCCCTCAACCTAAACCATTAAGCAGCTTAAGATAAGCAACCCTAGGCCTGGGTTCAACATTTATTAACACAAGTCTGACTATCTATCCACTTGGTGTAGCCGTTTGAGGGTTGTTGTTATAGGAGCTGGTGTGATGGGGCATGGGATAGCTGAGATAACAGCCCTAGCAGGGCATGAAGTTACTCTAGTTGATATAAAGCAGGAGATTCTAGACGAGGCTCTCAAGAAGATTGAGTGGAGTCTGGGGAAGTTTGTTGAGAAGAAGAGGATAACTGAGAAGGATATGCGGAACGCCATGTCCAGGATTAAGACCTCCGTTTCCTTGGAGGAGGCTGCTAAGGAGGCTAACTTCGTCATAGAGGCTGTTCCTGAGAATATAGATTTGAAGAGGAGTATATTCGCCACTTTAGATAAGAACGCTGGGCCTGGCGTTATATTGGCTACCAACACCAGCACCCTGCCGATAACCGAGATATCCCAAGCCACCAACAGGCCGGAGCTTGTGGTTGGTATGCATTTCTTCAACCCACCCCCCCTCATGCCCTTGGTGGAGGTTATCTACGGTGAGAAAACCTCAGACGACACAGTAGCTAAGACCGTTGAGCTTGCCAAGCAGATGGGGAAGGAGGTGGTTATATGCAGAAAGGATGTCCCAGGGTTTATAGTGAATAGGATAGTCGGCCCTCTGCTGAACGAGGCCTGCTGGATGGTTCATAGGGGAGAGGCTAGGCCTGAAGAGATAGACTCTGCCGTTAGGTATAAGGCCGGCCTACCTATGGGGTTGCTGGAGCTGGCGGACTACACGGGCATAGACACAACATACCTAGCTGCAGAGTCGGTGAAAAAACGAGACCCCAGCAACGTCATGCCATGCCCCCTTTTCAAAGAATACTACGAGAAAGGCTACTTGGGTATGAAATCCAAGAGAGGCTTCTACACCTACGGCGAGGGCCCGTACTCAAGGCCCCAGATACCTAGAGAAGCGGGTGAGAAAATAGATGTGGTGAGGGTGCTTGCGGTTGGGATAAACTCGGCAGCCTGGATGCTACGGAACGGCGTAGCGTCGCTGAATGACATAGATAAGGCGGTGAAGCTGGGGCTCGGCTTCCCAAAGGGAATATTAGAGATGGCTGATGAGTTCGGGATAGACAACGTGGTAAACACGCTGGAGGAGCTTAGGAGGAAGTACGGGGACTACTACACCCCAGACCCTCTTCTGGTTGAGATGAAGACGCAGAACAAGCTGGGTAGGAAAACAGGCCATGGCTTCTACAACTACGAAGCTGAGAGGCGCTTCTCGGAGATAATAGTCAAAGCGGAGGAGGGCATAGGCTGGATAATCCTAAACAGGCCCCAGAGGCTCAACGCCCTAACCCTTAAGATGGCCGACGAGGTTATACAAGCCCTGGATGAATTCACAGCCAACAGAGATGTGAGGGTTATAGTGATAAGGGGGGCAGGGGATAGAGCCTTCTCGGCAGGAGCTGACGTAACAGCCTTCACCGAAATCCCATCACCCCACAACGTCATAGAACTCTCCCAGAAGTTCCAAGCCATGATGGATAAGGTAGAGGCTACACCAAAGCCTGTTATAGCTGCTATAGACGGCTTCGCCCTAGGAGGAGGATGCGAGCTAATCCAAGCCTGCGACTTCAGAATAGCCACAACCCGCTCCGAGTTCGGCCAACCTGAGATAAGGCTGGGCCTAATCCCAGGGGCTGGGGGTACACAGCGTCTGGCCAGGCTAATAGGGGTGGCGAAAGCAAAGGAGCTAATAATGCTGGGGGAGAGGATAAGCGCTGAAGAAGCCTACAAGATGGGGCTGGTTAATAAACTAGTAGAGCCGAGCATGTTAGAGGAGGAGGTAAGGAGCTTAGCCAAGAAGCTGGCCGAGATGCCTCCAGTAGCCCTGAAGGCAGCCAAGATATCCATAAACTACGGAACCCAAGTGCCGCTGAACGTGGGGCTGAACCTAGAGAAGAGCCTATTCAGCCTACTCTTCTCCACAAAAGACTTCATAGAAGGAGTATCAGCCTTCCTATCAAAGCGGAAACCAGAGTTTAAAGGGGAGTGAAGTAGAGGAATTGATGTGTAGCTCCTCTACACGCTGAGAGCCGCTGCCCCTTTTTACGCACGCCCACTTTACAGCCGTTTCTAGCAAAGGAAATAAATGACCTTAACCATTAAACCACCAAGAAGAACCGGGTGGAAATGATGTCAGGCGAAGATGTTTACAACCTGTTTGAGGTTATTGTTTCAAGGGCCAACGAGAGGCAGGAGGTTAAATCAAAAATAACCAACTGGGATAAGGTTTTCCAGTTTAAACCTAGCGACAGCGAGGCGTTTGTGCTGCACATAGCTAACGGTGAGCTGAAGCTAAGCAAAGGGCTGCATCCAAACCCTTCAGCGACGATAGAAGCAAGCAGCCAGGACCTGGCTTCGATAGTCAAAGGAGAACTTGATGCTGTTAAGGCGTTCTTCTCAGGAAGGTTGAAGATAAAGGGAGATGTCTTCGCTACGCAGGAGCTTAACAACATACTAAAGGCGGTCTCAACGTGATTTCATAACACTCTATTAAGGTAGCGGCCCATCTCCTCTACTGTATAGACTCCAAAACGCCTCATTTCACAGAGCCTCCTATAGTAGAAGGGTTCAACCTTAAACCCCTGCTGCTCAAGCCTTGTCCTCACCCTCTTATACATCTCAACGCCTTCTTCATCAAAATCCAGAAGGAGTATTACTCGTTCTGCGTTAAGATAAACCCTCACCTCGTTTCTGAATTCCCTTAACGATAGTATCCTCCCCGTTATGCCTAGCTGCTGTAATGCCTGTTTATCCCTCTGGCCCTCCACCAATATTACCGTATCCTCATCGGCCTCGTGCTTCAGCTTCTCAATAACTGCAATTATCCCCTCCAGCTCGGTTTTGAGCCTCCTACCCAGCTTTCTACCGCGAAAATGAAGATTTTGGCCAGCTGGTTTTTTCATACCCCTCTCATCTACTGACCATCTGAAGCATATTTTCTTATGTTAAATCGTCATTTTATAGTTATTAGTTGTCTGAA
>DQVM01000092.1 GCA_015661775.1 Candidatus Caldarchaeum subterraneum
GAGAAATCATCTAAAACAGGTTTAGTTCTATTTACGAATTTTAAAAACCTAGTCAGAAGATGATTCTGTAGTTTTCTTCAGCCTGTTATGGAAGCATGTCCTCTCTCCTGTGTGGCACGCTGGGCCAGTAGGCTCTACTAGATAAAGAACAGCATCATAGTCGCAGTCCAGCAGTATTTCCTTAACATATTGTATATTCCCCGACTCTTCACCTTTCATCCAGAGCTTCCTCCTAGACCTGCTCCAAAAATGAGCTATCCCCTCCCTCATAGTTAGTTTAAGGGCCTCCCGGTTAGCGTAGGCCAGCATAAGGACTTCACGCGTATTTACGTCCTGAACAATAACAGGAACTAAGCCTGTTTTTTCATCAAACTTAACGTCATCCAGCTTCATACCCTAACCTCTATTCCCCGCTGTTTTAAGTATTCCTTCACCTGCATAATGGTATATCTCCTATAATGGAATATAGACGCCGCTAACGCTGCGTCTGCCCCCCCATCTGTTAAGACTCTGTAAATATGCTCAGGCTCTCCCGCCCCTCCGCTGGCTATAACAGGTATGTTAACCTCCTCCGATACTTTCCTGGTTAATTCTATATCATATCCTCTTCTTGTGCCATCTTGGTCTATTGAGGTTAGAAGTATCTCTCCTGCTCCAAGTTGCTGGACTTTCTTAGCCCATTCTACAGCGTCTAATCCTGTTGGGTTCTTGCCGCTGTGGGTGTATACTTCGTAGCCTGATGGCAGTTTGTTGTTTCTAAGCGCGTCTATGGCTATTACGATGCACTGAGCCCCGTATATCTCGGAGAGTTGTTTGATGAGGTTAGGGTTTTGAACTGCGGAGGTGTTTATTGATATTTTGTCGGCTCCGTTTCTGAGTACTGTGTCGGCATCGTCTTTAGTTTTTATTCCACCCCCGACTGTGAAGGGTATGTTAATTACGCTGGCCACATCCCTCACCACCTTAACTAGTATATCCCGCTTTTGAACCGAGGCTGTTATGTCTAGAAATACGAGTTCGTCAGCTCCTTCATCGGAGTAAAACGAGGCAAGCTCAGCAGGGTCTCCAGCATCTCTTAAGTTTACAAACTTAGTTCCTTTAACGACTCTGCCTGCATCTACATCTAAGCAGGGAATTATCCGTTTAGCCAACAACCTTATCCCGCTCCCTTACCTTGTTTCCCCGCCGTTATTACTGTGAACTTCTGTTCTAGTAATGTTTCCAGTAGCTTATCTGGTAGATGAAACTCGTTGAAGAATCTCCTCAGAGCGGGTAGGAGAAGGTTCAGGTCCTCGTCATCTAGTTTACGGTACTGAACCGTGGGTGGGTGGAAGTATTTGTTTATGAAGAGTTTGTTTATTCTACGTAATGCTTTTTCGTTTAAGTATTTCTTGATGGTGTTGTAGGTTAGGTCATTTTCATCCAACAAGCTCTGGTAGGTTGTTGGGTCTATTATCTTTTCTTTTAGAAGGCCTTTTAGGTATCTTATTACATCTAGTCTAGGTGGGTTGTATCCTATTCTTCTTGGGCTTACCTTGCCGCGTATGTATATTCTTCCCCCTACCATGCCTGATGCTACATAGTTACCTACCAGCTCGGGTTCTTCGTTGCTTTCTAGGGTTGCCAAGCCTAGTATTGCAGCCACCCCTCCGGCCATGTACTCGCCGAAGTAGTCGTCTGCTCTTCCTCCTACGATTAAGAAAGGCTTTTTATCACCGTATTCCCTCATCTGGATAGCCGCTCTATTACCTACGTTTCCCCTAACTAGTATCTCCCCACCCTGTAATGCCTGGGCGATAACATCCCTAGCGTCACCGTGTATAACAACCCTCCCGCCGTGCATGGTATCTCCAACATCATCCTCAGCGTTGCCGTAAACGTATATCTCTACACCCATGTTAAAGTTAGCTAGACAATTCCCAGGGGTGCCGTATATATGTAGACGCGTACCGGTAGGCAGGCCTACGCCCAAGTAGCGTTGGCCCTTCACGTTCTTCACGTAAATCTCCCTAAAGCCTTTGGAAGCCAGTTCCTTCAACTTAATGTTTAGCGTATGGTAGTCCATCCCCTCGGCATCTAGGGCGTTTGAAGGTGGTTCATGTCTGCAGGGGTTATGGAAGAAAACTAAGTCATTATCCCTACCTTTTACTATTATCCCTTTTTTCAGCGATGCTATGAAGTAGCCCCCCGGTTTGAGGGTCCACACCTCAGCGTCTTCCGATAATACTCTTATCTCAGCCTCTTCGCTTGCTACGTATATTCTATCTTCGTCTTCACCAACTACGATTGGTCTAAACTTGGAGCGGTCGGTTAAAGCTATTAGGTATAGGTCTTCACCGTCGCAGTATCCGCCCACGACGCTGAAGGGGCCGTCAAGCGATGCTCCTCTGTTCTCCATTATCAGTTTAAGGGTCTCACTACCAACTCCGTTCATGCTGAGTAGCTTCTCCTCGTATGGATTAGCCAGTATAACCAAAGCCTGTTCCAGCGTAAGTTTCTTAACCCTTGTTAAGTAGTCTAGGATAAACGCCATAACCTCGCTGTCTGTTCCTACGAAGCTGGTAAACCCCCTGTATCGTAGGTACTCCATGTTGGCGCCGAAGGAGCTTACATCTCCGTTATGGGCTATAGCCCATTCGTTGGATGAAAAGGGATGAGACCATATAGGGAAGACTCCCGGTGAGTTGGTGGGCTGCCGGGTGTGGGCTAGCCATAAGTCTGCCTCAATACCCTGTTCCACAAGTCTGAAACAGTTACAGACGTCAAGAGGATATCCAACGCCTTTGAAAACATCAACATACCTGCCCCACGAGTATATCCTCCCCTTTATCCCATCCCGTAGCAGCAGTTCATTAACGCTGGAGACGAGTTCAGTTAGCTTCTCCCTATCTCCCTCTAATAGGACAGACCAAGAATGGAATCTACTCCCCTCTACATCTTCGAATCCTATTTCTTTAACAATTCTAATATCTTCGTTATGAATGTCCGATAGCATTCTGTATATTAGCTCTAATGTATCCTCGCCGTCTATGAATGCTTTTAATTTGTAAGGTGTTAGGCTGTTTTCAGGGAGGTTGTAGGCTGCGAAGCCTGCACCTAGGTTGCTTCCTCTAAATCTTACGCATTCTATACTCGCTAGGGTTTCCTCAGCTTTTATCTTTCTTGCGTGTTTCTTTCTAAGCACTCCGTATATTCCGCATGCTCCTAGGTTTCTTGGAAGCTCTACAGCCATGCTCATCCTACACCTGCCATTTTTACTCCTAGTTTTTCCCTTATAGCCCTGTCAAGGGTAATGGCTCTGAATAGCTCCCTGCTCCCGACTAGAGAGGTGTAGAGACAGCTAATCCCCGCTGCTCCCGCTAATAGTTTTATCTCTTTCTGCAAAGCGGTAAAGAAGTTCTCCAACATATCCTGCACGGCCTCGGTATCGTGTTTGCCTTTACCGGCTGTAAGTCCAGTTGCTATTAACGCGGCTTTGCTTAAAACTACGCAGTCAGCTCCCAGTCCCATGAGCTTAAACACGTCATCAGCGCCTCTAATTCTACTGCTGCAAGCGATTACCCCTACGCGGCTACGTAATGGTTCTCCTTCAATTCTATATTCTTTCAGGAATCTATCTACGAATGACACAGCAACCTCAAGCGGCGTGTTAGTAGATAGGTCTTCATCAATAAGTATAGCATCAGCTTCTGATTGTATAGCTTTAGCTATTCTCTCCCTATCTTCTGTTGAAGGAATCCTGAAGAAGAGCGGTTTATCAGGTCTTTTTCTTTCGGTTCCTACGTAAGCCACGTAATCGCCCTGCTGGTTCTCCTCTAAAGGAGTTATTATACTATCTTGGTAATCTTCTATTTCGCTGTATTCAACCTGTACGTCGTGTAGATATGTTAAGATTCCCATGTTATAGGCTGCTCTTACGAATGGCTTGATATACTCCTTTGGAACTTCGCTAGTTATTGCTAGGATAACTGGCATAGAGATTCTTATCTGCATGTTGGCCAGGTATATTTGGGTCTCTATAGGCTCTCTGTAAGGGTCTATGCTGGGCCTTGTAACTTGAGCACCGTCGCTGACTAGGTAGTCTAGTATAAAGACTGGACGCTCCACGGCCGGCGGGCCAGTTGTTCCCATGCTGGTTATTACCGACTCTCCGGGGGTTTTGCCCGCTAGTCCCGACATCTCCTGCAGATGGTGTATTCTCCTTTTAGTCCATACCATCTCCTCATCTAGCTTCAGCATACCCACCTCCTCTTAAGATAACTGTGATTACGCTACCTCTAACCCAAGTATAGAAGCTGTATCCTCGTCTATACCTTGAGCTATCAATAGGTCGCGGCGGCTTCTAAGCGCCTCAATACTCTTAACACCTACGGTTGACATTATTAACTTAAGCTCCTTCGTAAGTCCATTTATCAAGTTTACGCTCCATCTAGTAGCCATGTCTAGAGAGAGAACCTTATTCTGGTTTTCAGTTATCTTGTTAGTTATGACAGCGGGGCAGAATCCCAAATGGCATTTGTGAACCATAATACAGCCCATGGCTATCAAAGCAGCGGTTCCGATAGAAACGCAGTCAGCTCCTAGGGCTATTAGCTTAGCGGCATCCTCGGCGCTACTAACCCTACCGGCAGCCACCACGGAGAACCCCTCCCTATACCCTTCCTTCCTCAACACTCTATCAACAGCCGGTACAGCTATCTCTATTGGAATCCCTATATTATCTCTAACAACCTCAGGTGATGCTCCCGTACCTGCGCCTTGGCCGTCCATTATTATGCCGTCAGCCCCCATCCTAGCTATTCCTGATGCGATGTATGTTATGTAGTTGGTAACTGCAACCTTCACGAAGACGGGCTTCCCCGTAGCCTCTTTCAACGCCATGATACGCTGACCAAGGTCTTCTATGGAGTAGATATCATGGTGGGGGGCTGGTGATATCGCGTCAGTTCCTACTGGTATTCTTCTGGTTCTTGATATAGGCTCAGTAACTTTAACTCCGGGTAGATGCCCTCCTATACCTGGCTTCGCCCCCTGTCCTATCTTTATTACTATACCCAGGCCTGTGTTAAGCACCTCTAAATCAACCCCGAATCTAGCTGATGCCCACTGGACGGTTATCCTCTTGCATTTCCTTACTTCAGGATGTAACCCTCCCTCGCCTGTTCCCGTCAGCGTTCCAGTTATGTCAGCTGCCCTAGCTAGGGCTATGTTAGGTACTCCGCTTAAGGCGCCGAAGGACATGTCGCCTAGGTATATGGGGGCCTTCATGTCTATCCTACCGTAAGCTAGTTTGATTGAGGTATCTATGTTCTCTACTGGTATCTTTTCTTCAGAATCGCCGTACAGCTCCTCTTTGAAGCAGATTTTATCAAGTATCCTGTTGGTTCTTCTCTTGCTACTGTCCCATCTCTGGACAGGCTCTCCAAATCGGGCCAGTTTTCTAATATATTCTATTTTTTCTACGTTCCAGAACTCAACATCCTCCTTTTGCGGGATTTTAAGGAAGTCCTCTACGATTATTTTAGCCTCAACTACTGTCATAGTTATTCTCCGTTTTGTAGTTGTTAGGCTAACGGGTATAGTATTTAAGCTTATTTTCTAGATGGCGGTTTTACTAAGTTTTATCCGTCATTTTGACGATTATACTAATAAAGAATAAACCAATATGATAATATATATTGCTTAATATTTATTACCGATTTGTGGACAAAGCCATACGAGCAGTTGATATGCTCATAACACTATC
>DQVM01000038.1 GCA_015661775.1 Candidatus Caldarchaeum subterraneum
CAGTTCCTAACCAAATTATCGACAATCCTATCATAATCACCCTGCACCGAGCTGCATATATCAACTAAACTGGATTTTAAATCATCTACAGCATAGCCTCCTAGCCTATTCAATTTCTGGAACCTCTCAAATACTTCGTTTGAGAAGCGTGCGATAAGCGGCATAGAAGGTCTTAGGAGGGGGATTATGCTGTTGATTTGTTTTACTGCTTCTTCGAGTTCTTCGCTTGTTTTAAAGCTGTGGTACGTCAGCTTCTTATATGCCTCTAGTCCTCTCCGGGCTAGGATGGATGAGCCTGAAGTCTTATCCTCCGCTATCTCCTCAATCACCTTCCTTACTTCAGTGGGTAGGTTTTCTATTGTCCTTTTCAATTTCAGAATCCTAACCGCTTATGGCGTTAGTATAATTTTTCCGAAATGACGGCTATTCTCCATCCTCCTATGGGCTTCAGGGGCTTCCTCCAGTTTCATAACGGAGTCTATTACCGTTTTGAGGCGTTTCTGCTTGAATAGGTTTATAACCTTATGCATGGCGTCTCTATTCCACCCGTAGGAGCCTATCAGGTTTATCTGCCTCCTGTACAAGTGTCTTATGTTAACTTCAGCCGCATCGCCTGTGGTTGCTCCGCAGAAAACCATACTCCCTCCCGGCTTAACAACATTCAACACATAGCTCCACACAGCTCTTCCAGCATGTTCAAAAACCAAATCCACACCTTTACCATCTGTATACTCCATAACTTTCTGAACCACATCCTCCTTTCGTCTGTTAATAACGTAGTCCGCCCCTACCTCTCTTGCTTTCTCTATTTTCCACTCATCCCCTACCGTTGTTATTACAGTAGCTCCGGCCAGCTTAGCCAGCTGCGTAGCCGCATACCCCACTCCACTACCCCCGCCAACCACTAGAACGTAATCACCTGCCTTCACCCTTCCCCGATAAAACAGAGCATGCCAAGAGGTGAGGAAATTAACAGGTATAGCTGCAGCCTCCTCGAAGCTAAGGTTCTCAGGAATTCTATAGACGTTTCGGGCAGGTATCTTAAGAAGCTCCGCATAAGTTCCGGTTGTGTTGAAGCCCAGTAGCTTGTGGTTTTCGCATAGCGAAGTAAAACCGGAGGCGCAGTAGCTGCATACATCATCGTATAAGGCTGGGTCCACCACAACCCGATCTCCCGGCGATATCCCCAGCTGCTCTGCTTCCCGCCCCACTTTCTCCACAACACCGGCGGCGTCTACGCCTATTATTCTTGGAAGCTCAACCTTGTAAACCCCGCTTCTTACCCATATATCTATCCTGTTAACTCCTATGGCTTTAACCCTGATAAGAACCTCCGAGCCTCCTACCTCAGGATCACTCACTTCTTTAACAGCAAGCACCTCAGGTTCTCCCGGTTTCTCAAGAATTACCGCCCTCAAGACATATTCAACATATACACTACAATAAAATAAACTATCACCCAATAATGATTTAAAAAATATTAATTGTTTAGATGGTGGTTGGCTACTTCTTGCTCTGTATATTCCTTTGAGCCTTTTCAAACTCTTCAGAGAACTTTCGCGCCCTGTTTGCAAGTTCTTCGGGGTCGAATTCAGGTGCGTAGGTTTCCGGTATTTCAGGTAGGTCAGGTATTGGAAATCCTTCCGGCGGCCCGTCGACTACTGTTAGCTCTCCATCTCCTGTTGGGGCCATTCCCCTCCATATCTGTGCTAGTTCTTTATAGTCGTTGGGGCTGAACCTGTATAGTATCCTGTGGAGGCCTTGCTTCTCGTAGGGTATTGTCTCGGGGAACTTTGAATTATCTATCCTTGGTATTGGGAGTAGTTTTGTCATCTCGACCCCTGTTAATGTTTCTAGGGCTTTAGCGTATGCGGTTGCATGAACCCCGCCCCTCACCAAACCATATCCTACTATCGTCCTCACAACAGGGTTCTCGGTCATCTGGTAGACTCTAATCTTAAGCAGCCTAGCACCGCACTCTAGGAAGAAGTTATGCAGTAGGTCTAAAACTAGGTTGCCGCTGGCGAAGACGTACTCACCGCTCCAGAATGCTCCCATCGAATTACCTACAACAGACCCTAGGCCAAGAGGTAGGAACTGATACTTATTGGGTGCTTCTAAGCCTGTTGCTAACGGCGTACCGCTTGGAGGCTCTTTCTTAGCTGCTCCGTTGAGTAGAATAGAAATGCCCGTAGCCACATACTCTATATGCGCAAGCTCCTCGGTGGCTATGTTAGCTATCAAATCATAGTAGGGTCTGAGCTTCTTCCTCCCCCTGAAGTTAAACGATTGATAGGTGTAGTTCATCAGTGTTGACATCTCGCCGAACCGGCCGCCTAACAGCTCCTGCAACACCGCAGCTGCCTTCGGGTCAGGCTCCTCAGGTACTGGAAGCTCTACCTGAAGCTTATCTATCCTTAGGTACATTCTTCTCAGCTTATATGAGCGGTAACTAAGTTTATATAATAATTCTTATCATCTGATAGTAAATTTCATATAATATATAGTTTCAAACAACCCTGTTCCTATGCCTCCTCCTTCTAGCCCTGCATGACTCACAGTATATGTCGATTTCAAAACGAAATCCAATTACTTGATACCCGTTATCCATGAAGTCTTTTATTAGGCTCTCAAGTTCTATACTGTCTATATCTTTTATCTGGCCGCAGTTGACGCATACTAGGTTTATGTGTGGTTTTACGTTTATGTCGTATCTTGTTCCTTTGTTGGAAAAGCTAAGCTCCCTCACTATCCCCTGTTTTGCGAATAATTTAATCGTTCTATATACTGTTGCTAATCCGATATACGGGTGGCTCTTCTCCAGATATTTACATATTTCCTCTGCTGTTGGGTGGTTTAGATGGGTTATGGCTTTGGCTATCGCTATTCTCTGGGGAGTTACTTTTATGCCTCTCTCTTTTAGAAACTTGATTATTTTCTCACTGTCCAGCTCCAATTTCCAGCCATTAGGCATAGTAACCCATCTATATAGAAGTTTTTAACACTCCAGCATCTCCTTAGTGAAAATTTAATGCGCCGGGGGTCGGCTTCGAACCGACGACCAACGGGTTAACAGCCCGCTGCTCTACCAGGCTGAGCTACCCCGGCTCGTTTCTATTTTTCTCGGTCTGTTATTGGTTTTATTTTAACTATTTTTAGCAGGGTTTTTACTAGTTTTTTGTATGTTGCTAGGTTTAAATGTGTATATGCTGCTAGGGTTCTGTGCTGCTGCCAACCGTCGCGTTGATTCTCTATTCCCCTCCCTATCTTTAGGGTATATGTTAGGTTGGCGTCTCTAGGTAGGTTTTCTAGTTTTGAGTAGTGGAATTCATGGCCTTTGAAGCCTTGGCCTGCTGGCATGAGCAGGTTGGATTTAGCTGCGTGGCCTTTTGTGTAGCTTAGGGTTGGGTGCTGGGTCATTATTGTATCCGCCTCCAATAGCCCGACCATAGGGTGTTTTGTGTTGTTGAAGGTTGTTATGCTTCTTGTTAGGTACATTAAGCCGCCGCACTCTGCGTATATCGGCAGCTCATCCTCGGCTGTTTTCTTCAAAGCTTTAAGCATAGCTATGTTCCCTGCCAGCTGGTCTGCGTAAAGCTCCGGAAAACCGCCTCCTATGTAAAGCATATCAGCATCCTCTGGAGGTTTAGGGTCTTGGAGGGGGCTGAAGAAAGTAACAGCAGCGCCGTTCTCCCGTAGGGTCTCCAACGACTCCGGGTAGTAGAAGTTGAACGCCGCGTCATAGGCTACGGCCACCTTAATCTTTTCTCTATGCTGCGGTTTTCTACTACTTCCTACATGTCTTATCCCCTGTGTAGATTCAGCTATCTCCACAACAGCGTCTAGGTCTACGTATTCCTCTATCTTTTCGGCTATCTTATCTATCCGTATCTTTAATTTCTTATCCTCCTCTATGGGAA
>DQVM01000079.1 GCA_015661775.1 Candidatus Caldarchaeum subterraneum
AGAGCTGGGATGCATCTTACTTATATGCATTAAGGTTTAGGAAAATTACGGTGAATAATATATGCACCGCTTCAAGCCTAAGCGCTACGAGGAATACGGTTATGTCCTCGACGTATTCCCCGCCTCCCGTAAGCCGGGGTATCAGGTTGCCAGAAACGAGTTTATAGTGCAGATGCTGGGAGAAGAGTACTTCACGCTCCTCGAAGCAGCTGTAAATGAGAGGTATAAACCCCAGATAGGCTTTAGAATATACATAGGGAGGGAAGCCCCCCGTGAGCTTATACGCATCATAAGGCGTATATCTGCCGACGAGCTGACGGAAACAGCCAGGATAAACCTAGAGAACATAGTTCAGAAGGTAGTAACAGAGCAGGAGAACAGGTTCGTGGAGTTCTTCAACAGAAGCAACCCCCTATCTCCCAGACTACATGCCCTAGAGCTTATACCCGGAGTGGGGAAGAAGATGCTGCAGAAGGTATTGGAGGAAAGGGATGCAAAACCCTTCGAAAGCTACGAGGATATAAAGAAACGGGTAGGATTACTAGACCCCCCAGCCTCTATCGCGAAGCGGATACTGGATGAATTGTTTAAGAAGGACGAGAGATACCACATCTTTGTAAGGGAGTTTACGCAGTAGATGATATACTTATGTCCTGCCTTTTAGAATATCCTCTGCAGGGTTGTTAAAGTCCGCTTACGTGGAGGAGGTATTTACGCTTAGGGCTGGGGATAGGGTGGAGCTTCTAGGCTGGGTACGTAACGTAAGGCAGCATGGTAAGCTGGTCTTCCTAGACCTACGCGACTCAACAGGGGTGGTTCAGGTTACGGTGAAGACGGGTGTAGCGGATGAAGAGGCTGTGAAAACCGCCTCCACCCTGGGCCGGGAAGCATCGGTGAAGGTGGTGGGGAGGGTGGTAGAGGATAGACGAGCACCCGGAGGCAGGGAGATACTATGCGAGAGGCTGGAGGTGGTGGGGAGGGCATACGGGGAGTACCCGATAAAACCCGGCGTAGGCCCCCGCTTCCTCTACGACAACAGACACCTCTACCTAAGAAGCCCCAAAGTATCAGCGATCATGAAGATACGCTCAGCCATGGTAGAGGCGGCTAGACGCTGGTTCATAGAACACGGCTTCACGGAGATACACTGCCCCACGTTCATAACAGCTGCTGTGGAGGGAGGAGCTACTCTATTCGAGGTAAACTACTTCGGCCGGAAGGCGTATCTCACGCAGAGCGTCCAGTTCTACCAAGAAGCAGCGATATACGGCCTTGAGAAGGTCTTCAGCATACAGCCCAGCTTCAGGGCTGAGAAGAGCAAAACACGGAGACACTTAACAGAGTTCTGGCACATAGAGGCTGAGATGGCCTTCACGGAACTACCTGAGCTGCTGGAGACAGTAGAGCAGCTGATCAGCTACATGGTGGTGGAGACGGTAGAGAAGAGGAAGAGGGAGTTCACGGAGCTGGGTAGGAGGTTTAACGTAGAGGTGGTAGAACCCCCCTTCGAGAGGATAAAATACGAGGAGGCGCTGAATATACTAGAGTCTAAGGGAGTTACGATAAGCTGGGGAGAGGATCTAGGTGCTGACGAGGAGAGGATACTAACGGAGCAGTTCGACAAACCCTTCTTCGTAACCCACTACCCGAAGGAAGCTAAGGCCTTCTACCACATGCCAGACCCCAGCAACCCCAGGGTAACGCTCTCAGCAGACCTACTCGCACCAAAAGGATACGGAGAAATCGTAGGAGGAGGCCAGAGAATACACGACTACAAACTCCTAATACAGAGAATAGAAGAAGAAAACCTAAACCCACAAGACTACAGATGGTACCTAGACCTAAGAAAATACGGCACAATCCCCCACAGCGGCTTCGGCCTAGGCGTAGAACGCCTCCTCCAATGGATACTAAACCTAAGGAACATACGCTCAGCATGCCTCTTCCCAAGGACAAGACAGAGAATATACCCATAATAAACCGCTGAGCATATCCTAGGTATGCTGCTTATCTAAATTGTTGCTGAAGGGGAATAAAATATTATTTGAATCCGTATCCTTTGAAGACATAGATTGATTGTGTTTCTTCGTTTTTCTCCACGCTTGGATTCTTCTCCATCACCATCCCCCGCCACACTTCCATAATCGGATTTAAGTTTGAGGTAATAATCTAAAGTTAGCCGTTTAGGTCTTACGGGTAGAGAAGCATAAACCCGCTTCAACAAATGACACTCAACTTGAAAACCAGGCTCATCTCTATAACACAAAGCCAATATACAAACAACAGGGGTTAGAAAAACAAGGTTTCTAAAAAGGGAATTGAAAGGTTGGTAACGTCACTATCCCTAAACGTCGAAGTATAGGTAGAACTCGTGTGGGTGGGGTCTTATAGCTATCTCTAGATGCGCCTTCCTCTCCAGCTCTATTATCGTGTCCAGCAGGTCGTCTGTGAACACGGGCTTGAGGAACTCTCTGTCCGACTCCAGCGACTCTATAGCCTCGTTTAAGCTGCCTGGAAGCTCTTTTATTCCAAGCTCCCTCCTCTTCTCAGGGGTTAGGTGGTATATGTTAGCATCCACAGGATCGCCGGGGTCTAGCTTCCGCTTTACCCCATCTAAGCCTGCCATTAGCAGGGCGGCGAAGGCGAGGTAAGGGTTGCAGCTGGGGTCTGGGGTTCTGAACTCCACTCGCTTCCTCTTAGCGGATCCAGGGCCTTTCTGGTAGACCGGTATCCTGATGTTGGCGGAGCGGTTGGACCTGCTCCACGCTATGAAGACAGGGGCCTCATATCCGGGGACTAGCCGTCTATACGAGTTCGTAGTAGGGGCTACTATAGCTGCTAAAGCCCTGCTGTGCTCCAGCAACCCTCCTACGAAGTATCTAGCCAGCTGGCTTAGTTCAGCATATTCATCGTTTGCGTCGTAGAAGATGTTATTCCCATCCTTCCATATGCTAATGTGCACGTGCATGCCTGAGGCGTTGTCCATGAAAACTGGTTTGGGCATGAAAGTAGCCACCTTCCCCATCTGCTTGGCTACATTCCTCACAACGTATTTGTAGGTTTGGGCCTTGTCGGCCATTCTTGTCAAGGTGTCCAGCTTCATGTCGATCTCACACTGCCCAGCGGTAGCTACCTCGTGGTGGTGGGCATCAACCTCAACCCCGAAGAAATCCGTCAAAACCCTACAACACTCGTTCCTATAATCCATCAACGTGTCCTGAGGCGGGGCCGGGTAGTAGCCCTCCTTAAACCTTATGGGATAAGCAGCGCTCTGGCTCCAGATGGCCTCCTCCGACTCAACGTAGTAACCCTGACCCCTGTAAGGCGTTAGGACATCCCACACCACCTTATCAAAGACGAAGAACTCTATCTCAGGCCCCCAGTAAGAAAAATCATACCCCAGCTGCTTCAGATACTCCTCAGCCTTCTCAGCCACGTAACGAGGGTCTCTTGAGAACCTACCTCCGCCGAAGCCCTTGTAAACACCGCATATCATCCTAGCGGTTTTCCTACTATCCTCACTCCACGGAATTACAGCAAACGTTGATGGATCAGGCTTCAGCAGCATATCGGACTCGTAAATCTCGGCGAACCCCCTTATGCTGGAGCCGTCCAGTTTAGGCACCCCCTCCTCAAAGGTATCGTCATCTACAAAGTCTGTAGATACCGTTATGTGCTGTAGCTTTCCCGGTACGTCGGTGAACTGCAGGTCTAAGAACCTAACGTTCAGCCGCGTTATAGCCTCTATTACCTGCTCTTTTGTGAAGGACCAAGGCTGAACCCCTTGTAACCCCTCTACTTTCAACATGCTTACCACCAACTATACCCTTACCACACTACAAACGAGCAATATAAACGTTAATAATCTAGTCATCTGTCTAATAAACACGATGGTTCGTGGATGGCTGTATATTGTTTTGCGGTAAAAATATCTGGTTGTCCTTATGTACATTTGAGCATAAAGAATATAAGAAAGATGGATGATTGTCAATAGTTATGGCTGTCCAGCTTGATGATATAGACTATAATATCCTTAAGGTCTTGGTGAAGGATAGTAGGTTATCTTATCGTGAGGTTGCTAAGAGGCTGGGCCTAGCGGTTGGCACAGTGGCTAGCAGGATAAAGCAGTTAGAATCAAGAGGGGTGATTAAAGGATATACATTAATGCTGGACCACGAGAAGTTGGGGTATGGAATAACCGCAGTAACTGAGATAATAGTTACTGGTGGGAAGCTGCTTGAGGTGGATAGGATAATCAGCAAGATCCCAAACGTATGTTGCGTATATGATGTGACGGGGGAGATAGATAGTATAGTGGTGTCAAAGTTTAGAACTAGGGAGGAGCTCAGCCAATTTACAAAAAAGATATTATCAATCCCGCATGTGGAGAGAACCAATACGCATGTTGTATTAACGACGATAAAGGAGGACTTCAGGTTAATCTAACATGGTAAAAATGTGTTATGCTGCTCCTTGAGTTGGTTACTGAATAACTGGTTATGAGAAACGCTTATATTGGCGTTTTTAACGTCTTTCTACAACGGGCCGGAGGCGGGAGAGGACGATAGCCAAGGCCTTCACCTATTACTGGCCCTTTGGCTATACCACCTTTAGCTTCTTTTATTATCGGGGTTAAGCCCCTCCGGCCTCCTGCCCTTTGGTTTTGTTGTTTTGGTCGGAGGTGGTTTTTGTGAGTGGTTTAGTTGTTGTTAAATTCGGTGGTTCTGTCTTGTCCGACGAGCTGGGTGTAGCGAGGGCTACTGAGTGGGTTAAGAGGTTGACGGAGCGGGGGCTTAGGGTTGTAGTGGTTGTCTCAGCCCTGAGAGGAGTTACCGACGAGCTTCTAAGGTCTGCCCAGAGGCTCAACCCAGATGCCTCACCGGAGATGCTGGATGAAGTTCTTGCCATGGGAGAGAGAACCAGCGCCCGTTTATTCGCGCTATCCTTAGCCAGACATGGTGTAGAGAGCGTAGTGGTGGACCCAAGCTCCAGCATATGGCCTGTGGTAACCGATGGGAAGCACTTGGATGCGAATCCGGTTCTTGATGAGTGTAGGCGGAGGGTTGAGACGGGGTTACGTAAGGTGCTGGAGACGGGGAAGGTTCCAGTGGTATGCGGCTACGTGGGGGTTGCTAGGGGAAGCGGCAGGATAACCACCATGGGCCGTGGGGGAAGCGACACTACGGCTACGCTCCTAGCCAACTGCCTAGACGCAGACGAGGTTATACTGGTGAAGGACGTAAGCGGGGTCTACTCAACAGACCCTAAAAGCTCCTCAGAAGCCTCGGTAATACAGGTGATATCCAGCAACGAGCTTATGCAACTAGCCGTGAGCGGAGCTAAGGTTATACACCCCAAAGCCCTTAGATACCTAGGCGGGAGAACCAAGATTAGGATAGGCTCCCTAGAGTCGCTTATGGAGGATAGAGGGACGTTGATAATCCCCAGCGAAAAACCAGACATAGAGGTTGACGTAACTAGGGATAACCTGACGATAGCTACGGTGCTTGGTGAAGACCTAGAGTCGCCGGATAGGCTTGGTCTAATTACAGAGGTGTTGAAGCAGGCCGGGGCTAGGCTGGTGTTTCTAAGCATAGGCGAAGGGTTCTTAACCCTCTGCTTCGACGGAAACGGAGAGTTTGTAGAGACTCTTCATAACAAGCTGGTGGTAAGCGGATTGGGTAAGGCTGTAAGCCATTTCCCCAACCTAAGCATGATAACCATATCAGGGAAGATGCTTGACACAAGCCCTGGGGTTATACATAAAGTAACCCAGCCTCTAGCGGCCCAAGCTATAAACATCTACGGAGCGGTTACGGTAGGCTCTACGGTTAGGATTTTCGTCTCCTCTAAAGAGGCTCTGAAGGCAAAGCAGTTAATAATGGATGAGTTGAGGGGGATGGGTGATGAAGCGGCTTAAGGTAGCTATTCTAGGAGCTACAGGCGTAGTTGGTCAGCATTACATCAAGCTGCTAGCCAACCATCCTTGGTTTAAGATAACTGCGTTGACTGGAAGTACGTCGGTTGGGAGAAGGTATGTAGAGGCTGTTAGAGGCGAGGGCCCCGACCCACCTAAGGAGATAGCCGAGATGGAGGTTCTTCCCACAGACCCCAAGCATGTTGACGCTGATTTCGTCTTCTCATGCCTCCCAACCGAAGCTGCTAGGGAGCTGGAGCCTAGGTTCGCCGAGGCAGGGTTCCCCGTGGTGAGCGACGCATCAGCCCATAGGATGGAGCACGACGTCCCGCTGATAATACCAGAGGTCAATCCACAGCACCTGAATATGGTGGAGCGGCAGAGGAAGAACAGGAACTGGGACGGCTTCATAGTAACTACACCCAACTGCACAACCGTGGGGCTGGTGTTGGCTCTTTACCCGCTCTACAGAAGCTACGGCGTCAGAAGGCTCTACGTAACCACTATGCAAGCCATCTCAGGAGCAGGCTTCCCAGGGGTTCCAGCACTATCCATAACCTCCAACGTCATTCCATACATATCCAAGGAGGAGGAGAAGGTGGAGCAGGAGACGATGAAGCTCCTAGGAGAATACGCCGATGGAGGGGTTAAGCCAGCTTCTTTCATGGTTGAGGTGACGTGCACCAGAGTCCCTACTGTTGACGGCCACCTAGAGGCGCTTCACATAGAGACGGAGGAGAATATAGACGTGGAGGAGGCTAAGCGGGTTCTAGCGGATTTCACATCACTACCTCAGGAGCTTAACCTCCCAACAGCCCCTAGGAGGCCTGTTATAGTAAGGGAAGAACCGGACAGGCCCCAGCCTAGGGTAGACGTGAACGCAGGCTCTGTTCCGGGGATGAGCGTGGTTGTAGGCAGGGTGAGGCAGGGTAAGCTGAGGAATAGCGTAAACCTGCTGGTGTTGAGCCATAACTTGATAAGAGGAGCTGCTGGAGGGGCTGTGCTAACCGCTGAGCTGGCGCATCACATGAAGCTCTTAAGAGGTTGAAGAGAGGGATGGTGTGGGGGAAGCAGGTTAGGCTCGGGAGGATAACGGAGAACGGCAGGATGCTATGCGTCCCCATGGATCATGGCGTCAGCTCAGGCCCCGTAAAAGGCCTGGAGGACATACACGGCATGTTCTACACCTTGGAGAAAGCAGGGGTTACTGCAGTCCTAGCCCATAAAGGCGTTTTCAGAACCCTGCCAAGGCCCCTGAAGGTAGGGACTATAATGCACATGTCGGCCAGCACATCGCTAAGCTCAAGACCCAACCTAAAGGTTCAGGTAGCTACGGTAGAGCAGGCTATCAAGCTTGGTGTGGACGCCATCTCGGTTCACGTCAACATAGGCGGAGAAGACGACCCGGATATGCTGGTTAAGCTGGGCATGGTGGCTGATGAATGCGACGAATGGCAGATACCATTCATAGCGATGATGTACCCACGCGGCTCTAACATAAAGAATCCACAGGATGTTGAGGCTATATCCCACGTGGCGCGTGTAGGGGCTGAACTGGGGGCGGATATGGTAAAAACCCCCATGCCCTCTGCAGACCCCAGCGAGGTGGCTAGGGTTACTAGACGATGCCCAGTCCCTGTAGTAGCTGCAGGCGGGCCTAAGATGGAGCGGGATGAGGATATTCTAAAACTGGCGTGGGCCTCGATAAAAGGAGGATGCGTAGGAATAACCTTCGGGAGGAATATATTCCAACATAGAAACCCTGAAGCCATCGTAAAAGCCCTGCGTGAGATAGTCCTTAACGGTAAAACCCCTGAAGAGGTAGTAGCAACGGGTATTCTGGGATGAGGAAGATAATAATCAAACTTGAGAAGCCTCAGCAAAGCGTGATAGAGCAGGCTGTTAAGCTTGGGTTCAGCAGCTTCTTAGTGGATAAAAAGCTGGAGGAGAAGCTTAGGGGAGAGGGGTTAACGGCTTACGTGGATAACGGTGACAGAACACTAGTTACGGAGGAAGGCCGTAAGAGGATACCGATTATAGAGATAAAATCCCCGGATGACCTTGAGAAGGTTGTTGAGCTTGCCCGGATGGGGGTTGACGAGGTTCATGTAAAGGCGCGGGATTGGAGGATAATACCGCTTGAGAACCTGATAGCTATGAAAAGGGGTGTTAACTTAACGGTTGTAGCTGAGGCCGAATCCCCTGAGGAGCTGGAGCTTCTCTTCGGCATACTGGAGAAAGGCGTGGACGGGGCTGTTGTTAAAGTTGAGCAACAGGAGGAGCTTACGCTGCTGCGGGATGTGGTGAAGGCCCCTAGGGAGCTGCATCTCCACGGAGCTGCTGTTACCGAGGTTAGGGACGTAGGCATGGGTGATAGGGTATGCGTTGACACAGTCTCCATGCTGGAGCTGGGTGAAGGGCTGCTTGTAGGAAGCATGGCCAGGATGTTCTTCCTAATACACAACGAGGCGGTAGGCTCAGCCTTCACCTCACCAAGGCCGTTTAGAGTAAACGCAGGGGCTGTGCATAACTACATACTAATGCCAGACGGACGGACAAGATATCTATCCGAGATAAGCGCAGGGGATAGGGTTCTAGTGGTGGATAAGATGGGGAGAACTAGGGTAACTGCTGTTGGAAGGGCTAAGGTGGAACGGAGGCCCATGAGGCTGGTGAAGGCGAGGATAGGGGAGAACGAAGGAGCAGTAATCGTCCAAAACGCAGAGACAATAAGGTTCATAACACCAGACGGGGAGCTAATACCAGTAACAGAGCTTAAGAAGGGAGATACAATACTATGCCACCCCTCGGAGGAGAAGGGAAGACACTTCGGCATGGCGGTAGAAGAAACCATAATAGAGAAATGAAAACCCGAATATGCGTATCAACCTACGGAAAAACTTTAGAAGAGCTAGTTAAAAGCATTAAAGAAATAACTAAAAGATACGGTAACATACTAGTGGAGGCACGAGTAGATTATCTAGAGGAGGACATAAACGCAGGCACGTTGGCTGAAAGACTAAAACCTTATGCGGAGAGGCTGGTTATAACCGTAAGACCAGCCGAGGAGGGGGGATATTACACAAGAGGAGAGGACAAACGCCTCCTCCTCATAAGACGGCTAGCCCTCATACAACCAGCCTACATAGATGTTGAACTAAACAAGATAGACAATAGCCTTATCCAGAACATCCGAAACCTAGGGGTTAAGGTAATAGTATCGTGGCACGACTTCAGGAAAACACCACCAAGAAGGGATTTAACCGAGGTAGCTAAACGGGCCATCAACCTAGGTGATGTAGCAAAGGTGGTTACCATGTCTAGAGGAGTTGAGGATAACCTCAACATACTCTACCTCTACTCCATGCTAGACCATAGGCGTTTAATAGCCTTCTGCATGGGTGAGCAGGGCAGGGTTACTAGAATACTCTCAGCAACAGCAGGAGCGCCCATCATCTACGCAGCAACCCCAGATAAGAAAACAGCCCCGGGGCAGTATAGCGTTGACGAGATACTGGATATACTGAAATGGCCCATATGCAGCGCCGGTGCACCAACCTATGAAGGGGAGAAGTAAACAAGGGTTATTCGTGTTAATCGGCAACCCCGTGGAGCACTCAGTCTCCCCAGCCATGTTCAACAGCGTATTCAAAAAGAAGAAGCTCTGGAATTACCTCTACTTCACCCTACGGCTGGGGGAGAATGAACTCCCGTGGTTCATAAAAGCGTTTAAGCAGCTCAACTTCATAGGAGCTAACGTAACCATACCCCATAAGATAAACGTGATAAAATACCTAGACTCGCTGCATAGCTCGGCGGAAAAAGCAGGAGCTGTTAACGTTATAGCTAAGAGAAGAGGCCTGCTGCGGGGTTACAACACCGACGCAATAGCAGTTGCGAAGGTTCTTGAGAAGAGATGCGGAAAACACGAGCTTGCGGTGGTGTTTGGATGCGGCGGAGCTGCAAGGGCAGCTGCTGTAGCGTTGGCTGAGATAAGCTTCAAGACCCAAGTCTTCGTAGGCCGAAGCAGCAAGGGGATTAGGGAGATGCGGAGATTCCTAGATAGCAGGGAAATAGACGGATACGTGATAAGCATAGGTGATGAAAATAGGTTAAACGAGCTGCTAGGTAAGTGTGATTTGATAATAAACGCAACACCAGTTGGAATGTATCCTAATACCGGCGAGTCTATCCTCAGCTCCGAGTTGATAAGAGAGGGGGTTGTTGTTTTTGACATGGTGTATAACCCACCCGTTACAAGGTTGCTTAAAGAAGCTGAGAGGGCTGGAGCGGTTACCGTAGGGGGTTTGGGTATGTTGGTTAAACAAGCCGTGGAGGCCTATAGGATATGGCTGGGTGAAGCACCGCCTGAGGAGGTGATGCAAAAAGCCGCTGAGAAGGAACTGGAGAAAGCAGCCATCCAACCTCCACGGCATTATGTAGGTACTTCAACAGACTCTTAAAGATGCCTAGGTGAGAGGTGGTATGAATTATGAAGGATAAAAACCTGATACTTATTACCGCTTCATTTTTAAAGAGCATGGCCAGGATGTTCTTCCTAATACACAACGAGGCGGTAGGCTCAGCCTTCACCTCACCAAGGATGTTTAGAGCTGGGGGCTGAAGAGGGGATGCGGGGCCGGG
>DQVM01000024.1 GCA_015661775.1 Candidatus Caldarchaeum subterraneum
AAGCGGCTACCTCCCCTTCGCGGCCACGGTGGCTCTTCTGAGGATTAACAAACCCTCAGTAGCGGCGTATCTTCTGGGCCTCTTCGCGTTTTTCTCACTCTTGCTTGACTCTATCCTGGGCTTTCCTACATTAAGATATATGTTAACGATAGTCGGTTTGGAGCCGCGTGTTGCTTATGTAATCTTCGTAGCTTCTCTTGCTGTGTTGTTTATTCCCTTGCTTAGGAGGGTGTATCCTCTAGTTAACAGGGGTGTGGTTATAGTTGGTTTAGTTATCTTGTCTTTGGTGGTTTTGGCGGTCGAGTATGCCTCGCCTTATAAGCCTGTGGAGTTTCTGGGTTCTGTGGGGTATTTGGCTGTTCAGTCCCAGTATGCTTACCTAATTCTCTTTTCCCTCTTCTCAGCGTTAAACAGAGAGGCTAGGGTTCTTAGGTTCTGCGCTTTGGTTTTCTCTTTCGTATCATCCTTCATCCATCCCGTCAGGCTTCTCATACTCTCCAACTCCTACTGGGTTGGTGTTCTTCTTTCTGCTGAGAGGCGTAGGAAGGTTTCTGTTATTCTTCTCGTGGCTGCTCTGTTGTTAGGCTCTGCTGGTTTCTTTAAGATTAACGAGTATTTCTTCTATGGTGTTGAGCCGCTTGGGGTTGAGGATGTTGAGGTTCTTTCAGCTATTCCCAGCTACGGCGACGCTGGGGCGTATTGTCTCTACGGCAAGCTGGTGGGTGAGGAAGATGGTCTTGATGGGGGTGTTATGACTGTGGCGTCCAACTTCTACCTATCGTCTAAGTTCCTGTTCAACCTGAGGGGAATATGCCTCTCCCTGCCCATAGACGAGGTTTACGGCGGCGGGGCTATGACGTTATTTGACAGGCAGATTATGGTGGAGGTCTCAGACCCGTTCCTCACGTTAATGATACTATCAAGCTATGGAGTTGATTACTTGATCTCAGACGCTCAACCACCCTACGGCGGGGGTCATTTCCTAGGTTATGTCATAGGCGCATCCGAGAAGATTGGAGTAGGAGATAGGGTTTCTGTTCTCCGTCTCCCATGGTGGGTGGAGGGGCCTTTCAGGCGTGTTGATGACATAATATTCGTAGCCAAGCTGGATGAGGACGACTATCCAGCCGTTAAGGCATTCGCGGAGCTGGGGATAATCCCCTTAACAGCCCCTCCCCACTACCTCGGGTTTGTGCAAGACTGGAAGCTGGTGGTAATCCACGACCAGCCCTATCTGCTTGAGTTCCTAGAATACCTCAGATGCGGCCCAGATTCTAAAAAGGCTGTAATCATAATATCCGGAGGCGTTGGCGGGTCTCAGGGGGTTAAAGGCTTCGCATGCCCCGTGTACTACACGCCCCCTGACAGCGGCTCTATAAAGAGGCTCATACTAAGCTACGTGGATGGCTACACCATGGGTTTGGAGGAGCCTGTCTCGCTGCTGGATTTAGACTACTACTTCTTCTTCCTTACTCCTGTCTTCAGGGATGTTCAGCTATCGGGTAATATCAGTCTCTTAGATAGGTGGGTTTCTTTACCACGGTTTAGGGGTGAGAGGATGACGCTGGTGTGGGGGGCTGGGGACTACGTTATCGCCGACGTGGATGGGGTATATGTCTTGGTATCTAGGGGGACGGTTATCGAGGCTGTTCTGGAAGATGCGCTGGCCTTTCATAAAAGGACTAGGTTGTGGCATCTTGAAACAGGTCCTGAGCGGGGGCTGTGGATTAACGCAACGCTGTTCAGGGGTTATCAACAGTACCTACTCCTCCGGTGTAACGGCTGCGGGGCCCTATCCCCTATCGACATGGCCAGGGTTACGTATGAAAAATGATATGCTATTACTAATGTTTATAAACTATGATGAAGAAATGATTAGTGGCTTATAACAGCTGGGGGTAAAGAGGTTGCGGGTTAAGTTTAAGGGCGGAGGGGAGGGGCTGAGCAGCGTAGTGGCCTTGGCTATACTGTTGAGTATAGTCCTGGCCCTTGCGATTTTCGTATCTGGATGGGGGACATCTTTAATCCCCGTCTTCACAAGGTTTGAGGAGATAAAGGTGCAGGGGACTTGGCAGGATATAGAGGATGGGGAATCCTCGTTCCTGATGGTTATCTTCAACTCGGGCAACCTAGACCTTAGGGTTGAGCGGGTCTTCCTGAACGGCAGGCTGGTGGTTGACCTTTCGTCAAACCCGGTAGAGCTTAAGGTGGGGGAGAAGAAGGTATGCGTCCTCTTCCCCCCAGACGCTCAGGTAACGAGGGGGAAGGTGTATAACATAGACCTCAACACGGCTAGGGGTAACTACTTCAGAGCAACAGTAGTAGCTAGGTTCACAGCACCCGGAAGCACACCAGCCAGCTTCGAATGCTACCCAATAGGGACAGCAGGAACATACTGAGATAGCATTAACGAGATTCAAAAAGAAGTAACGTTTTTATACAATTAAACTAGAGGTAAAACGTGATGATGAAGAGGGGTAAGGCTGGAATAAACCCAGTAATAGCCACGGTAATCCTGGTGGCGGTTGCGATAGTTATAGCTATAGCCGTAGCCTTCTGGGCCTCAGGGCTTGTAGGAGCATTCACAAGATTCGAAAAACTCGAAATAATATCATCAGTAATGAAAAGCCAAACTGAATTCGAGGTGAGGATACGTAACACAGGAAGCACAGCCACCTCACTAATACAAGTAGTAATCAACGGCCAGTTCGTCGCTGATGTAACTGGAACTACAACATTAGAATCAGGTGAAACACGAATATGCGGAGTTACTGTATCTACCTCGCCGCCGGCGGGGGTAG
>DQVM01000050.1 GCA_015661775.1 Candidatus Caldarchaeum subterraneum
CGATGCCGCACTCACCATGTTGGGCGAGTAGGTCAAAGCCCTGCCCCTAGCAGCCTCAAGTGGTGTTAAGCCGGATAGAGTGGCGCAGCGCCTATCGCCAACGCCATCCATAATTAGCATAACAGCCTTAGCGCACAACTCAACCCTCCATCACGGCCGTTTAGTTAATAAACTTAATACCCTCCATAGCTAAAATGCGGGCCTGCTGCTTAACGTCTAGAGATGGTGTTCTATTTTCGCACACCTCCGCCGCAGAGAATTTATATACTCATCCTGAGGAGTAGCATCGTTAGGAGGAGTTAGAGCGTAGTATGTCCGCTAAGGAGAAGGCCAAGGAGAGGCCGCAGAGGGTTTATCGGGAGATTGAAGACCTGCCGGGAGTCGGGGCCGCTACCGCTGAGAAGCTCCGGGAGGTTGGCTTCACCACGATAGAATCCCTAGCCACCGCCACAGTCACGGAGCTGGCCAACGCGGGGATAAGCGACAAGAGGGCTGCTGAGATAATAGCGGCCGCCCGCGAGGCTATTGAGATTAGCTGGGTAACTGCGAAGGAGCTTGCCCAGCTTAAGACCAGCATAGGTAAGGTAACTACGGGCAGTAGGGCTTTGGATAACTTGATAGGGGGAGGGGTTGAGACGCAGGCGATAACCGAGTTCTTCGGCGAGTTCGGCTCAGGGAAGTGCGTGGCTAAGGGAACTTACGTCCCATACCTAAACCCAGATGAGATACACCTAGAGCCTATAGAGGATATCTACGAGAAGTATAAGAGACTATATGGGGAGCAGCCATACGGAGACGGGTTCATAGTCCCTCTGAGGGGAGTTAAGGTCTTTTCCTTCACGGGCTGCGGTACAGAGCCTGTTGAAGCGGCCTTCATGTACAGGGAGTGGGTTGATGAGCTGCTGGTGGTTAGAACTGGGCAGGGGAGGGAGCTTAAGATTACCCCAACCCACATGCTACTGACGATAGACGCTGAAGGGAATTTAAGGTGGGTAAGAGCAGCCCAGCTTAAGCCGGGTAATCCGATAGCCGTCCCCACGAGACTTACGGCAGCAGGCGACAGCTCGTTAAACCCCGATGACGCCTACTTCCTAGGACTCTTCACAGCAGCTGGAGAGGCTAAACCACCATCAATAACAACCGGAAACACAGAGGTTAAACGGTGGCTCACAACCTACCTCAAGAATCGTCTAAACTCCTCCCCCACGCTCAGAGAGGAGAAGAACGTAACAACCATATTACTGGGGGGGAGTGTTAAGAATCTCCTAGGCAGGATAGCGAGCTGTAGGGCTGAGGATAAATTCACACCAGATAACATACTAAACGCATGCGAGGAGCTGGTGAAGCACTTCCTAGCAGGATACATAGAGGGGAGAGGCTATTCAACTGATGCGATAGAACTACCCACGAGAAGTAGGAAGCTAGCGTATGGGTTAGCATACCTCTTATGCAGAATAGGCGTCAACCCAGTAATGGAGGAGAGGATAGCAAGAGGCAAAAGATACTATAAGCTGTTCATAACAGGAGGAGACAGGGAGAAGATAACCCAACTACCGTTCAGGGCTTTACCATCTGAGAAGCCGGGCCAGAAGGAGAGCCGTGAAGGAAAGACGGAGGTTAGGGAAATTTATGAAACAACTCCACTGGCGTGGGATTACGTAGAGGATGTAAGAAGAGAAAAGTACATGGATTACGTATATGACTTCAACGTCCCCGATACCGCCAACTTCATAGGAGGCCCCCTCCCAACCGTGATGCATAATAGCCAGATATGCCACCAGCTGGCTGTTAATGTCCAGCTACCCCCTGAGAAGGGCGGTTTAGGCGGAGCCGCTCTTTACATAGACACCGAGAATACGTTCAGGATTGAACGTGTAACATCTATGGCAAGGCATCTGGGGCTTGACCCTGATGAGGTAAGCGAGAGGATAATATACGCCGAAGCCTACACGAGTGATCATCAGATTCTCCTGCTGGAGAAGTCTGATAAGGTGATTAAGGAGAATAACATCAGGCTAATTATCATAGATTCTTTGACAGCTCATTTTAGGAGCGAGTATCTCGGTAGGCAGTTTCTTGCTGAGCGTCAGCAGAAGTTGAATAAACATATGCATAAGTTGATTAGGTTGGCTAGGGCCTTTAACGCTGCGGCGGTTGTTACTAATCAAGTGATGGCTAGGCCTGATGAGTTCTTCGCCCACGGGGCTGTATCCCCTGTCGGGGGGCATATAGTGGGGCATACGAGCCATACTCGTGTTATGATACGTAAGTCGGCTGGGAAGAACGTTAGGATAGCCCGTCTAGTGTCTAGCCCCCACCTACCTGAGGGTGAGGCGGTCTTCAAGATAACTGAGAACGGCGTTGAGGATGTTGAGGAGGGTGAGGTGAGGGGGAGATGATACAGCCCAAGGATACTAAACGCTTCCTAGAGGCGCTCTTCTCAGGCAGGTTGACCGAGGCTGATAACGTGCTCAGCAGGCTGGCGAAGCGGCATAAAACCCCTGAGGAACAGCGTTACCTCAAGGCCTTGGACGGGCTTATGTACTCCTACGTCAACGACGACAAGGAGGCGTTGATATACAGGCTCTACAGGGCTGATAACCCTGAGGACTACAGGCGGAGAGCGCTTAATGATATGCGGAGGCTGGCCAACAGGCCTGTGGTTGGCGAAGACCCGTTCTTCAAGGCTTGGGCCGATGTGCTGGAGATGCTGGACAAGCTACCGCAGCCTCATAAGATAAAGCAGAATCAACAGCAGCGGGAGGAGGAAGAGTAACTACCCTGCTAAGATTAGGACATTATACGTCAATATCCACGAAACCAGGAACATACCTATATACGTCCCCAAACCGTTTAGATAGACCTGCCTCCTCATCCGGCGGGCCTCCTCAGATAGAAAAACCCTAGCCAAGCCTTTGCTAACTGCAACATACACGACTGCAGCTAGGAATATTATGAGGAGCGCAACCCCCCTCATCTCTATAGACGCTGAAATCTCAGCCGATAGCAGGCCTATTACTATGCTAATTAAGAACTTTGACCAGTAAACTCTATCCTCAGGCTTCACGCCACACCATGCAGAGGGGATTAAAGCTTGGAAATAAATTCATCGGAGCTCAGCGTATTGGTCAGGGAGATAGTTGGTAGGATACTCTCCGCCTCGGTTAGGAACGTGTATCATCTAAAGGATGGCTCGACTGTACTGAAGCTGGCAGCTGAGGAATCTTCCTACGAGCTGAGAATAATCCCCGGTTCATGCATGTACGTTACTGAAGAAGCGATACCGAAGCCCGGAGAACCTACGAAATACGCCCAGAGCCTCAGGAGGTATGTTAACAGCTCTAGGGTGAGGGGGTTCAGCCAGCTGGGTACTGAGAGGATAGTGGAGGTGGAGCTTGAGACTAGGATAGGTAGGGTCGTAAAGCTATACGCAGAGCTGTTCCCGCCGGGTAATGTGGTGCTGATTGACGAGAATAACGTGGTGATAACATGCCTCAGGGAGGTTGAGTCCAAGTCAAGAACCGTGAAGACTGGAGCAGCATATTCCCTCCCCCCAAGCCGCTTCTCATACACCCCCGGGGGTTTGCAGGAGGATTGGCTCAACATGCTACGCCG
>DQVM01000117.1 GCA_015661775.1 Candidatus Caldarchaeum subterraneum
CGTGAAGAACCAAGAGATAGTCCGTTAAAGGCCATTTCTACCCGGCTTCTTCAAAAAATGCAAATAACATGCTTCCGGAACCTTTCCAGCCCCTCTCATTTGAATAACCCTCTCCTGAAAAATAAAGTAACGATTTTATAACACTCTCACCACAAGTTATCCCCAGGTAAAGAATAGTGGTACGGAAGGGACAGTATTATGAACCAGGTTGTTAAAGCTCCTAGGAGGGTGATTAAACGGGACGGCAGGGTTGTTGGTTTCGATGCTGTTAGGATAAGGGAAGCTGTTAAGAGGGCTATGCTCTCGGTTGGTAGGCTGGATGAGAAGAAGCTAGACGACGTAGTTGGTTATGTCCTTAGGGTGTTGGCTGAGAAATACGGGGAGGAAGGAACCCCACACGTTGAGGATATACAGGATATAGTCGAGCTGGCTTTAACCAAGTTCGACTTATACGAGGTGGCTAAGGCGTATATCCTATACAGGAAGGAGAGGGAGAGGATACGGGAGGAGAAGAAGAAGATACTTGAGAGGGATTACGTAGATGAGGTTGATAAGAAGTTCTCAATCAACGCACTCCGTCTCCTAGCTTCCCGCTACCTGCTCCGAAGCCCCGAGGGGAAGCTTATAGAAGGCCCTAAACAGCTCTTCCAAAGAGTGGCTGGAACTATCGTGATAACTGACATACTCCACGACCCTCGGGTTTTCGACAAGGAGGGCGGGCAGCCGGTATGGGAGCTGGACAGCTTCAACCCTGAAGAGTATGACAACAAGCTAGGGCTGGGAAAGGGGGTCAACGGAGAATACGAGCTTAAGTGGAACAGATACCACCTAGAGAGGATACGACACCTGTATGAAGAGTTGAACAAACAGGGAAAGATGCGTGTATCGTGGAGCCAGTTCCTAAACATGCTGCAGCGGGGTGAATTCGAGGATTACTACAGAAAATACCGGCAATACTATGAATTGATGGTTGATAAGAAGTTCATGCCCAATAGCCCTACGCTCTTCAACGCAGGGGCTAGATTAGGCCAGTTGAGCGCCTGCTTCGTCCTACCTGTGGAGGATAACATGGAGAGTATAATGAAGTCAGCTAGGGATGCTGCTATGATATTCAAATCCGGGGGAGGTATAGGGATTAACTACTCCACACTAAGGCCGGAGGGTGATATGGTTTTCTCAACCTTCGGAGTAGCATCTGGGCCTGTGTCGTTCATGCGGATAATAGACACGGTAACTGAGGTGGTTAAGCAGGGAGGAAAAAGAAGAGGAGCCAACATGGGGATACTGGAGATATGGCATCCTGATATTGAGAAGTTCGTAACAGCTAAGGAAAAAGAAGGTGTGCTGGAGAACTTCAACATCTCAGTTATGGTAACCCATGATTTTTGGAGATACTACGAGGAGGGGAAACCCTACCCGTTGAGAAACCCGAGGAACGGTGAGGTCTGGCGTACAGTAGACCCGCATCAACTGTTCAGGGAGATAGCTACGATGGCCTGGAAGACAGCCGACCCCGGTGTTCTCTTCATGGATAACATAAACAGGCATAACCCACTAAGGGGGATATACGGCGACATACGCTGCACAAACCCATGCGGCGAGCAGCCCCTCTACCCCTACGAATCCTGCAACCTAGGCTCAATAAACCTATACGCGTTTGTGAAGCGGGGCGGGGATGGTGGATGCTACTTTGACTGGGACGGCCTAGCAGAGGCTACTAGAACTGCGTTAAGGTTCTTGGACAACATTATTGACGTCAATAAGTATCCTATACGGGAGATTGAGGAGATGACTAAACGAACTAGGCGTGTTGGCTTGGGTATAATGGGCTTAGCGGATATGCTCTACGCCCTTAAGATACCTTACAACAGCGAGGAGGGGTTCAGCATGATGAGCAGAGTCATGGAGTTCATAACCTACCACGCCATGCTGGAGTCTACTCAACTGGCTAAGGAGAGAGGACCATTCCCAGACTTCAGCAAATCATCATACGTAGACGATAAGCTGCCTCTAGAGGGATACTACCACAGGGAGTGGTGGAGCCTAGACTGGGGTAAGGTGGTTGACGAGATAAAGAAGAACGGGATAAGAAACTCCCACACCACCACAGTAGCCCCGACGGGAAGCATATCCATGCTGGTGGACGTCTCCTCAGGTCTGGAGCCTCAGTTCGCGATAGTATTCGAGAAACGCGTCAGCGTAGGTACTTTCTACTACGTGGACCTAGAGTTTGAGCGTCAGCTTAAGGAAAGAGGCCTCTACAACGAGCAGATCCTTAAACGCATATCCGACAACGGCGGCTCCCTGCAGGGTTTGGGTGAGCTTCCCGATGATTTGAGGGATGTATTCTTGGTTGCTTATGATATACCTTGGTGGGATCACGTGAGGGCGCAGTATGAGATTCAGAAGTGGGTTGATGCATCGGTTAGTAAGACGATAAACATGCCTTCGTGGGTTACTGTTGATGATGTTATGAAGGCTTATCTCTTCGCTTATAAGCTGGGGCTTAAGGGAATAACCATATACAGGGACGCCTCCAAGAGTTCTCAGGTTCTCCAAACACCCTCGCAGAGGCTCAGCAGATACATAGCGGTAACGCCCAACAAGACGCTGGAGATGATGCGTCAGCTCGGCGTAGAGCCTCCTAGGCTTCAGCAGGAGGAGAACAAGGAGGAGGGTAAGCCTGAGTCTATAAAGGCTGTGGTGGTTAGCGTCGAGAGCGTAGAAGAAGCGGCCGCTGAAGGAAACGTATGCCCCGTCTGTAACGGCGTTAACTTGGTCTATCAAGAAGGATGCCTTAAATGCCTAGAGTGCGGCTGGTCAACCTGTATCGTTGCTTGAAACCCTTCTCTTCCCCCTCTTATCTTTTTGCCTATTTTTGGGCTTTTAGCTCCTCCGCTATTTTAGCTCCGCTGCTGGTTCCTATTCTATCAGCCCCAGCCTCCACCATGGCCAGTAGGTCTTTCAAAGTTCTTATCCCTCCAGCGGCCTTCACGTATGCCCTCCCCTCTACTGCTTGTTTCAGCAGCTTCACATCCTCTACCGTAGCCCCGCCTGGGCCTAGGCCTGTTGAGGTTTTGACAAAATCAGCTCCTGCATCAACCACCAGCTCGGCGGCTTTCCTCTTCTCACCATCATCTAAGTAGCAGCATTCGATAATCACCTTACACAGAGCGTTGAAGGATTTGCATACCTCAACCACCGCCTCTATGTCGGATTTCACCTCCCCGTATCTACGGGATTTGAACGCTGAGATGTTCATCACCATATCCACCTCCGAAGCCCCTTTCTCAAGCACATGAGTAGCTTCAGTAGCCTTTACGTGTTTTAGGGTAGCTCCTAGCGGGAATCCAACTACGCTGCATACCTTAACACCGCTCCCCTCCAGAAGCTTAGAGGCAAGCTCTACGTAGTAGGGGTTTACACAGACGGCTGCGAAACCGTAGCGTCTGGCTTCGTTACATAGGTTGGTAATATCTCCCGTCGTTGCTGTGGGTTTTAGGTTAGTATGGTCTATTAGCTTAGCTACTTCATCCTCCCTCATGCCCAAGCCTCTATGCTAAGGCCCTGATATTTATCTAAGCTTCTCCAGCAGCTCTATATCCTCCCCCCTTCCTCCTCTGCTGGTAGCCAAAACCCTCCCACGCCAATCTAGCAGGAGAATTATGCTCTCACCCACTTCATGCCGTGCAGGGGTTAGGAAGCTGAACATCCACCGCCTATCTGAGGCTTGTATATCATATATACGCAGGACTACCCTACCTCCACCTGAGAAACGGGACCTAAACGTAATAGGGATGCTCAACTCCTTGACTGACATAACCTCCGCTACGGTAAATACACGCCTCCTCTTGCCAATCTTATGAGCAACAAGCAGGAGTAGGAAGGATAACGCTGTTGATGCCGTGAAGTATGTTAAGGCTGAGAACCAGTATAGGAGAAAACTCACGACTGAGAGGATAGTTACGGTAAACAACACCCGCTTAATTAGGTACTCAACTAACGCATCCCTCCTACGGAGCTCCTCAAAGCTCAGCGCCAGCCGCAGGCTTCAGCACCCTACCTAACAACCGGCCCTAGGTTTGTTAATAAGATTATTTCAACAGCAGCTTTATCCACCGCTTAGAATAGGCAACAGCTATAACTATAGTCCATATAAACGCCATCAAAACCCAAGCAAGTAGGTTAAACAACGTCATACTCCGCTGCAGATATAGAGTTATCAGAACGACTAGAGGGGGGATTGTCATTAGAAGGGCCAGCAGCATAGACTCAAGAATAACTAGAGCCCTCAATCTGTTAACTCCTCGAAGGGCTCCACCTTTCCTAAGAGCCTACGCATCTCCTTCCTGTTCCTCTCCCTCAAACTCTGGACAAGCTGCTTATCCTTCTCTAGGCTCTGCTTAATCCTCTCCCTCTCCCCCGCCTGGGCCCTAGCTGCCTCCATAGTCTTCTTCAGCAGCTCCTCCAGCTGTTTCTTAAACCTAGCCTTATACACCTGCCGCTGCATCGCCTAACCCTGCTTATTGGCTGTATTTTTGATTATTTCATCCGCAGGGGAATTCGAAGGCTATTAGGTAGGTTTTGCCGTGGTGTTTTATTTTTGCTGCTCTTTCGGATAGCTCGTAGCCGCTTTTCCTCTCCAGCAGCTCTATCAACCCCTCGGCCCTCTCTCCATCCAGCTCGATATATGCGGGTTTGTTGAAGTACCTGTAGAATACCTTGGGGAAGCGGTTTATCGCCTTCTCCAGCTCTTCGTCGGCTTTCTTGAAGGTATCCAGCAGAGCCTCGAAGCCCCTCAACTCCTCGTCATGTAGAATGGGGCATTCATCATCCTCCAGCAGCCGCATAATCTTAAAACGTACAACACCGGGGGAGAACCTCAGGTATTCAGCCTTCATCAACCTCTTAACAGATTCTCTCATGTATAAAGATGTATAGCATTATGTTTAGCGGCTCAACAACCTCCCTCCCTTCAGGGTTCTTTACGCCTCTCCGCTCGGATAAACCCCTGCGGCGGTTGTTGCTCAAATTATAAGCCTAAATAAATAACCTATTCATCAAAAGGTAACCTCTTCACCCAGTATTTTTCCGATTGCTAAACATAATGTTGATATGCTGTTTCTCTTCTTGATTACTTGAGTTGCTGAGGGTTTTTGATTATGTTATTTTAGGGGCGGGGGCTGCTGGTTTCTCGGCTGCTGTTAAGCTGTCGGAGCTTACCGGAGATAAGGCTGGGGTGGCGTTGGTTAACGGGGGTGTGCTTGGGGGGACCTGCGTTAACGTCGGCTGCATACCGTCTAAGTACTTGATAGAGGCTGCGAAGCTATACCATGGAGGGAGGAGAAGGCTAGGGCCTGTAGAGGTGTCTACCAGGGTTGATTTCCGCTTCTTGATGCACAGTTTAAGGGAGGCGGTAAAAACCTTAAGGGCTGAGAAATATGAGAAGATACTGCAGCACTACGCTGGGGTTGAGGTGATTAACGGCAGGGCAGAGTTCACGGGCCCAGATACCATAAAGATAGAACACGGAGGGGATGTTTTGGAGGTTAGGGCTGGGAAGGGCATACTAATAGCAACAGGCTCCCGCCCCCACCCACCGCCTATCCCAGGCCTTGACAGAACCAGCTACCTAGACTCGGATAAGATATGGGGTCTTGAAGAACAGCCGGGGTCTATGCTTATCTTGGGAGGCGGGGCTATCGGGGTTGAGATAGGCCAGGCCATGCAGAGGCTGGGGACGGAAGTTACGTTGGTGGAGGTCTTGGATAGGATACTCCCGGCAGCTGAGCCTGAAATCTCCAGCGAGCTGCTAGCTGCGTTACGTGAGGAGGGTATGGATGTGAGGATAAAGACTAGGGTTGTTGAGGTTTGGCAGGGAAACGGCGTGAAGAAAGCTAGGCTGATGAGCAATAAGGGGGAGGAGGAGATAACCGTTGACGAGGTTCTTATAGCGACGGGTAGAAGAGCTAATACGGATTCGCTGCACTTGGAGAAGGCTGGGGTTGACGTGGATGAGCGGGGCTTCATAAAGGTTGACAGCATGATGCGGACCAGCAACCCCAAGATATTCGCCGCAGGGGATGTTGTGGCTAAGAATCTCATGCTGGAGACGTTATCGGCCCGCGAGGGTGTTATAGCAGCAATCAACATGACCGGAGGGGAGGCTGAGATGGACTACTCGGTAGTCCCTGTTGTTACTTTCACGGAGCCTCAGGCGGCTTCGGTAGGGTTGACGGAGGCCGAGGCTATGCAAAGATACAGAGCATGCGCCTGTAGGGTTATTCACGTTAAGGACTTGGCTAAGGCTGGTATAACTGGTGAGGCTAGAGGCTTAGCTAAGCTGGTTATACATCCAGAGACCAAGGAGATACTCGGCTTCCACACACTATCCCCCCACGCATCGGAATACATACTAGCGGCTGCGGAGGCTTTAAGGAGGAGAGCAACGGTATATGACCTGCTGGATATGGTTCACGTATTCCCCGCATACTCGGAGGCTCTGAAGCTCTCGGCGGTTGCTTTCCTGAGGCCGTTAAGCCTTATGCCATGCTGCATGGAGTAGCCTCCTAGAAAACCTCCACATCAGCCCCCAGCTTCTTCAAATCATCCACAAACCCCGGGTATGAGACCTTAGCGGACTCTATCTCCTTCACCGTAACCCCCTTCCTACACGCCAACCCTAGAACCGTGAACGCCATGGCTATTCTATGGTCCCTGTAGGTCTCCACCGTTACACCCCCCTCCAGCTCCTCGCACCCATGGATAATTATCCCGTCATCAACGGCCTTCGCATACACCCCCAGCTTCTCCAGCTCATGCGCTACGTTACCTATTCTATCGCTCTCCTTATACCTGGCGTGGGCCACGTCGCTTATCTTAACCTCCCCCGGCGTTAACGCAGCCATCACAGCTACTACGGGAACGAGGTCGGGGCTGTCCCGGAGGCTGAACGTAAACCCTCCTCTCCTCTCCATGCCCTTGACTCTAAAGCCTTCAGCCAGTCTAGTTACCCTAGCCCCCATGGCCTCCGCTATCTCAAGGATGGCTGCATCAGCTTGGGGGAGTGCTGTAGTTAGGTTTCTTATCTCTACCTCGCCTCCAGTTAGGTAGGCTGCTGCCACTAGGAAGGAGGCGCTGCTGAAATCGCCTGGGGTTTTGAAGCGGCGTAGCTTAAGCTCTGAGGGGGTTATCTCGTATAGTCTGTAGTCGGGTGTCTTCTCCACCCTCCCTCCGAAGAGCCTTATCACCTCTATCGTGGCGTCTATGTATGTTCTGGATACAACCTCCCCAGTTACGTTGATTGTGATTGGGTTCTCCGCCTTCTGGCAGGCTATTAGAAGGGAGGAGATGAACTGCGAAGATACGCTCCCATCCACCGCCGTATCCCGGCCTCTTATACCGCCGCCCTTCACAACTATAGGGGCAAAGCCGTTGAGACGGGTTGACCACGCCTCAATACCCAAGCCCCTCAGGGCCCTTAGCAGAGGCTCCATAGGCCTGCGTCTAATGCTAGTATCACCAGTTAAGACGGCGTATCCAGCTTCAGTCAGAGAGGATAGTGAGGTGTATAGCCTTAAAGTAGTTCCTGAATTGCCTACGTCTATAACATCATCGGGGCATCTCAACGGATTTGGGGGCTTTACTATTATCCCCCTCCCTCCGTTTTCAACATCAACGGAGCATCCTAGTCTTCTTGAGGCGTTTACGCTGGCTATAGTGTCATCTGCAATAAGCGGGTTTTCCAGCTCCGTAACATCCGACGCCACAGTAGCTAACGCCAACGCCCTGTGGGTGTAGCTCTTGCTAGGCGGCGCCTCCACCAAACCCCTAACTACTGAAGGGGAGACACGTATCAAGGCCATCCAAACCCTCCCCGTCTGTTGTTCACGCTGGAGGTTATCACGTATCCATCATATTCAGCAAGGACATCCCTTACATCATCAACCCTATCTGCTGTGGTTACAGCCGCTACCGCGGGGCCTGTGCCGCTTACCCCAGCAGCCAAGGCTCCTCTACGTAGAGCCTCTATTATTGGTTTAGTGTCTATGGATAGTGCTGCTGCGTGTAGAAGGCCGTTTAGTGTCATGGCCTTCCAGTATTCCCCCTTCAGCGCTAGGTTGAAGGCCTCAGATACGAGCTCGCTTATCGGGTTTAGGTCTTCTCTCCTAAACTCGCTGGTGTATGTTTTTCTCGGAGGGATTAAGACAGCGACTCGTAGGTTCTCACCTGCTTCCTCCCTCTTAAGCAGCTTCATTCCTGTATTGTCTGTTACCGTGAATCCTCCCAGCATGCACGCAGATGCGTCGTCTAAAGCGCCTGTTATAGATGTTCCGGAGCTGAGCGAGGCCTCCGCTACCAGCCTCAGGAGCTGAGTATCCTGCATATCCGTGCCGAGGGCATCTAAGGTAGCTAAGGCTATCGCAACAGCCGCCGAGCTGGAGCTCTTCAACCCAACGGCCTCAGGTATGTTGCTTTCCGTCCTAACCTCAGCGCCAACCTCCTCCATACCCAAGGCAGTTGTTACAGCCTTCACCACCTCCCTAGCAAGTGATGGGTCCCGCCCCCTGTTGAGAAGCCTAACCCCAAGGGAGCTGTGGTCTAGTTTAACCTCAGCTTTAGTAACTAGGTCTATCCCCAAAGCAGCTCCCCGGCCAGTTGATATGGCGTTGACGATGGATACAGCCCCGTAGGCATGCCCCCGGCCCCGC
>DQVM01000070.1 GCA_015661775.1 Candidatus Caldarchaeum subterraneum
ATATCTCGCCTAGCTTCTCCTCGTATATGTTGCCCAGCCTCATGACTGGGTATAGTGAGAAGGGGCATGGATATACATCACCGTTAGCTGCGATGTAGGGCAGGTTGTTTATCGCGAAGCAGTAGGGCATTATGCTGCTAGCCCTTGGGAGGGCGTTCCTAGGGTCGTTCAGCTGCTTGAACCTAGAATCCACCCTGTCATACAGCTCGGTTAGTATATCATCAGATATGCCTAGTCTCTGAACATCCACCGTAGCCCTACCTATCTTTATACACGTGTATAATATGGCATGCTTAACCCCAGACTCCTCCACCAGTTTAAGCATCTTATCAAACTCGCTTAAGTTAATCTTTATCACGGAAATCTTAACTTGATGCATATGTATCTTAGACAGTATCTTAAGTCCCTTAACCACCTTCTGGAAGACCTCCCGGCCTCCGAACTGCCTGTAACCCTCTTCGCTCCCTGCGTAGATAGTCATATGGGTGAAAACCTCGTATCTATCTAGGAGCTTTGCTATCTCCTCCGTAAGCATAGTGCCGTTGGTCTCAAGGCTAACGTACATCCCCATACCCCTAGCATGTTTAACCGCGTTGGACACCAGCTCAGGGTAGAGGAGAGGCTCACCCCCTATAATCTTAACAGCCTCAGCACCTAGCTCGTACATCTCATCCAGCAAGCCCATCAACGTATCCATTCGCAGAGTAGCAGCATCTATACGGCCTGCTTGAACAAAACACTGGGGACATCTTAAGTTACACTCGTTCGTAATCTCCACTATAGGTTGGAAGAGCCGTTCATCGGATGGACTGCGGAGATAGTTGCACCTATAATCGTGCAAAGACCTTTCAAGGTTTAGTTTTATGGGGCTGGTTTATAAGAGTTTCCGTTGAACAAAATCTAGGCCCCACGTAGGGTTCTGCAGTAGTTTAGGAAGATGCGTGCACACACCTCTGGTGAGTGGTTCTTCACCACGTAATCCCTAGCCTTTCTCCCGACCTCCTCCAGCTGCTCCTGTTTAACTATCTCCCTAAACCTATGTAGCATGGCTTTGGCGTCGTGTATGTTGATTAGGTATCCGTTTTCACCCTCCCTTATGGCTTCTCTGAAGGTGGGTATGCTGGAAGCTACGACTGGGACTCCGCATGACATGGATTCTAAGAGGGTGTAGGAGACCATATCCAGCTGCGAGAGGTTAAGCGAGACTAGGGCGTTGGAGAGCAGCATGGCCATCCTATCCCTGCTCACCCTACCCACGCACCTGATATTAGGGTATCTGCTTAAGCTTCTCCTTAAAGGCCCCTCACCTACGGCGACCACATCAATAACCCTGCTGAGGAGAGGAAGTAGATGCGCGCCCTTCCTAAAACTTAAACGGCCAACAAAGACAGCGTACTTCCTCTCCTCAACACCCACCTCAGACAAAACCCCGGAGCCACGGCCAGCAAACCTATCTGGGGAGAAAAATAAAGTATCAACCACCTGAGGTAAATACACCGCATTACCAACACCCATACCCCGTATTAACCTGCAGTAGTATCTTGAGGGAACGAACACAACGCCGACCTTCCTCATAACAGCCCATCTAGATAACGTGAATGAAGAATAGCGTAGAAGATTATCTGGGCTTAGGTCATCTCCCAGCCTAGAAAAGGGATTATGGAACGTATACACATACCCCATGCCGCCTCTCGTGCTCTTTAATATCAACGCAGAGGAAACCTCCTCATGGAGGCTTACTACGTCATACTCCCCCGCTTTTCTGTAAGCCCTATAGCTCCTCAAGCCTTGAAATAGATGTAGCGGGATTACTCTGGGGAACTCCAGAGGGAATAGGTTGTATGAGAGAGCTGGGAAGCTGGTTATGTTGTTCTCGTTGTATCTAGGTAGTATGTTACCCACCACCGCCGTCTCTACCCCATCCTTAGCAAGGGCGTTGGCCAGCTGCCAGATATGCTCCTCTATAGCGCCTCCGAAGAGAGGAGGCATGGGAACTAGGTTGGGTGATACGAAGAGTATCCGCATCCTATTATCTATTCTTGTTCAGTCTAAATTAATGTTAGCCAATCACATTTCCCCACAGGAGCATCCCATCGCTGTACAGGATCTTAAGTCTGGAATACCCAGCGTATCTTTCGTAGGCTATGTTCTCCGGTTCAAGGCCGTATGCGAAGTATCCTCCCCCGCCGAAGACCGTTAAGCTCCCCGAAACCTCTAGGGGAAGCTGCATCACCACGTAGGGCTTACCCACCTGTATGTAGGTTTGGTAGCTGTATGAGGCGGGCGTATCTTCATACATGTTCTTGAAATCAAAAACCATGTAATATCTTCCTTCTCTGAATTCGGATTCAAGCCGCGTATCTGCAAAGACCCCTGTGCTGTTGATTATGATAAGCTTCTCAGCCTCCAGCCATAAATCCCTATAGGGTTTAGTGTCTAAGTTCCTCAGCAGAACAGTCCAGATAACCTTGCTGTTGGGGTCTTTCCTCAAAACCCACCCACCGTCCCTATACTCCATAAAGACTGGAGTAGTGTCAGTTTCAGCTATTTCAGGTAGGTACGTGTTGTAGTATAGCGGGATTTGGAGGCTTAGGATTGTTGGGGTTATTCCCTCATCCACCTCCCCTAGGACGCTACATCTTGGTGAATCAAGCCTAAACTCGCCTACTAGAAAGACATAAGCTAGGCCTGGGTAGATTACCGCATCATCTACAGTTATTATACATACGCCCCCTCTCTTATCACCCTCCTGCGTCAATACTGCTGGTGATGTTACCGTTCCGTTTTTTATTCTTATCCCGTTGCTGAAGAAAGCTGGAAGATGGTTTAAAACTTGGGCCATCGCATCTTCAAGGTTTATCTCTGTATTCCAGTAATCCACATACCCTGAGGCTGGGCTGCTCCATAGTTGATAGAGCCACCCGTAGCTGTAGTTAGGCGGTAACTTTACCGGTTTCCCCGTTATAGGTTTTAAGAGACCCTCCTTATTCATGCTGTAAAGAACATAAGAGTGGCGGCCATACTCTACCGGGTATTTGAAGACTACGAACACACCCTCGCCCAGAAACATCCTAGCTATAAGAGGGTCAGGAGATAACGCAGCTGCTGTTATATACTGCGTCGCATGTTTCCTGAGGAAGTTAACGCTCCTCCACTCCTCATCAAGCTGGTAGATCAAACCAGAGAAGAACATCCAGCTGTTAATATCTACGAAGACCATGTCATACTTATTTACATTCCGCTCTACAACCTCAGTATAAACAGGAGCGGAGAAATACCCGTTACGGGCAGTATCTATGACGTAGGCGTTATGGAGGAGGGGCTGGGAAAATACAAGAACTAAACCAAGCGCCAAAACACCGTATTGCTTTATCCTACGTAGCTCTATCCCAGAGTCCACGGCCTTTATGAACACTAGGTTTAGGAGAAGCATAATAGGAACGATATACCTTACAGTCTCAAAGTAGATTGGAAATATTATGATTGGTATTAGTGATGCTACTACTAGAGCCATGTCCCGGCTAAACCCTGAGGTAACTAGATAAAAGGCCCAAGGCAGTATAGCGTATTTCAGGTTTGAGACGAGAGTTAGGGATAGTCTAATAACCTCCGGTAGGCCGGTGGGATTTAGAATATCAACATACATAGATATTAGGAGGATGCCCAAAACAACAGACCCCATGTAGTTTTTTATCCTATCAACAACCCACCATATACGGCCTCTGGCTATGTATAGTAGAAGCAGCGAGACGGGGAGGGCGAGGGTTAATCCATAAACGCTAAAGGCTACTCTGGATAGTATGTAGGTGAAGAAA
>DQVM01000104.1 GCA_015661775.1 Candidatus Caldarchaeum subterraneum
AACAATCAGCCTCCAGACTCCTGATACAGCTAGAGAAAGAAGGATTTATAGAACGCAGGATAATAGGTAGAACAAGCTACGTTAAGATAACCGAGAAAGGAGTAGCGCAGCTAAGAGACCTATACCTAAACCTCAAAGCAATATTCGACAGACCAGTTAGCATAACCCTAGAGGGAAGGGTCTTCACAGGATTAGGAGAGGGGAGATACTACATAAGTCTAGAGGGATACGCCAGGCAGATAGAAGAGAAACTAGGGTTCAGAGCCTACCCCGGAACCCTTAACATAAGCCTATTATCCCGCGACTCGATAGAAAATAGGCAACTACTGAAGAAGATAGCTCCAATAGAGATACACGGCTTCAGAAACGAGAAGAGAACCTACGGGGGGGCTAAGGCTATAAAGGCGGTGTTAAACGACGTGAAGGAGGTGGCTATACTCTTCGTGGAGAGGACGCAGTATGATAACTCGGTGGTGGAGGTGATAGCTGAGCCTTACCTGAGGGGGAAGCTAGGCCTTAAGGATGGTGATAAAATCAAGCTAACTGTAACAGTCCCCCCGGCTGATTTCTTCGAAGCCCTGACAGACCACAAGCTTCATCTAAGCACAGAGCTAACATAGCCTAGCCTTGAGTAAGCTCCAATACCCTCCTAAACACATCGCTAGTACTGTTAATATCACCCACCCTATACCTACGTAAAGTAACAACCCTAACCTTAATCCCCCTCTCCCTACAGAACTCCTCAAACCTCTTCCTAATCTCACGCTGATCATACCCGAATACAACCACATCAGGCTTTATCTCCTTGAGAATCTTCTCGAATGATAAAGGCCTATACCCAAGAATAGCCCTGTCCACAGGTTTTAGGTTCTCCACTATGAAACGCCTAATCCTCTCATCGAATATAGGCTTCCTCCCCTTATTCTTCACAACAGTATCATTCCTAGCCACCACCACAACAAGCTTCCCGTTTCTACCCGCCAGCCTCTTAGCCTCCTGCAACATCCTAACATGCCCAGCGTGAATCAAATCAAACACACCAGTAGTTAATACTATCTTACCCCGCCTCCTCACCACTCAAACCTCACCACACCCAAAAGCCTAAGAGCATCAAGCAACCCCTCAGCATAGCCTATAGCGAGAAGCGAATTCACATAATCCCCAGAAGTTAGAAAGTTTTTACTATCATCCACATACGCCTCCACATAGTTGCAGAACTCCTCACCAACATCCTGCCCCCTAACCTCCTGCAACACCCTGCGGGTCTTCTCAACATACTTCAGAACCCGGTCTCTGATATAATTTACTGGAGCGTGTCTCTCAACATCATCAGCGTTAAGCGCATAGAATTTTATTACTTCCTTTTCGGTGAAATGCAGCTCGCCGGGAAAGATTAACATGTGGGGCGGAGGGGGGAGGGTGTGGTTAATCAGATTTTCAAGCCTCCCCGCTGTTATTGTAGCGTCATCATAGCCTATCCTCGCAACAACTATAACTAAAGTTCCGCTCCTCACCACTCCACGGCCTTCTTCATTCTCGACTTTAAGCAGAAGCTCCAGCGCCTTCCCTGCCCTTAACCCCCCATCCTTAGTATCTAGGAAGAATAACGTATGCAACCCCCTAGACTGGTTCTCCAGAAGCGTATAGTAAGACTGCCTAACCTGATTAATGTCATCCGTTAACGGTATTGACGCTGATTTTCCAAATTTATACACGTGAAGCCCCGAAAGGCTTATCGCAGATGTATACGCAGAGACGCCGAAGACTATCTCCTCGCCAACCTTCAGTTTACGTGCTTCCTCCCTTAACGCTACGTGGGTTGTCGCTATGAACGGGTCTCCAGGAACTGCTATGCAGACGTTTTTTACCCTAGCTTCCTCCACTATCTCCTTCATTCTGTTCTCCAGCAAATCCCTATCTGCTGCGATTAAACGGCCTTTAACTATTTCCCTGATGTAGCTCATCAGCTCCCGCTCAACTTTGCTTGTGTAAGTATCTACGTAAACCACCTCTGAGCTTCTTAGATACTCCTCAGCAGCTTTGGTTAGATAACGGAGCGGACCCAAACCCATGCCGACGAAAAGCAACGTCATACACTCCGGGGATAAACTAAACTAAAAGCTATGTTTTTAGCATTAGTGCGGCAGGAAGGGGAACTACGTATGAAGGCTATTATCTTAGCTGCTGGAGAAGGAACTAGGATAAGGCCGCTTAGCCTCTTCAGGCCAAAACCCCTATTACCCGTCGCTGGGGAGCCTCTAATCACCCGCATAGTAAAAACGCTCATAGAATCTAAACAGATAGAAGAGATAGCTGTGGTGATAGGCTACTTAGGTGATAAACTAAAGAAGGAGCTACAAAAAAACATACGCAGCCAGAGTCTAGTCTTTATCGAGCAGAAAGAACAGAAGGGGACAGGGGATGCAGTAGCTGTTTGCAGTAGATTCCTAAGTGGGGAAAGAGATTTTCTCATCGTTTATGGTGATGTAACTCTGACGCGGGAGGCTTTGGATAATCTCATGAACTTTTACCGTAGAGGTGCATATAGAGGTGTTCTGCTGGCTGTTGAACGTGGAGAGAGAGGTAGGTATGGTGTAGTAGAGATGCGGGGGGATAAGCTGGTCAGGATACATGAAAAAAGAGAGGATGTGATAGGGCCTGTTAACAGCGGGGTGTATATACTCACGTCAGATATCCTGCCTGTTGTTGAGAATCTCCATCCATCACCGCGGGGTGAACGAGAGCTGACCGATGCGATAAACATAATATCATCCAAAGGTGTTGAGGTTGGTGTCCTGTTGGATAAAGGAGATTGGTGGTTTGACATAGGAAGGGTAGATGAATATCTAAGGGCCAACAGCTACTTCATGAAACTTGAACTGGGAAAAAACATAGAACTGTGCAGTAACAACATAATAATAGGTAACGGAGCTACTTTAGAAGGCCCCTGTAAGATAGGCCAGGGAACGT
>DQVM01000102.1 GCA_015661775.1 Candidatus Caldarchaeum subterraneum
AACTGTTGCCTCAGCTCCTCGCTGACCTCCTCCCTTATGCGTATATCCCCAATAGCATCCAGCAGGCTTGTGTGATGGCTCTCCAACCCGTTTAGAAGCTCCTCCACCTCCTCGGACCGGCCTTTCTTAGCCCTCTCCACAAGCGAGAGGAGCTTGTCTGTTGTATCCCCTGAGGCGGAGCATACCACCACAGCCTCGTTCCCATCCCCAGATAGATACTCCTTCACAATCTCATTTACCCGTTTGATGCTCTCGCTGGAGCCTAGTGAGGTTCCGCCGAATTTCATAACAATCCTCAGGCCATGCGCACCTCCTTCTATCCATCTTCACCAAGAGTTGCTAATGAACCTAAACCTCGGAGATTACTCGTTGTTTAACCGCTATTACGTCCCTTAGTATGGCTGTTGCTGTTTCGTATCCTCCTGCCCCTCTGCCGGTTATCGTATGCCTCCCTGAGTATCTTGTCGTGAACCTTACGGCGTTCATGGCTTCTTTTACGTTGAGCGTATCGTTGGCTGGGATTCTCTCTGGTTTTACCGTTAGTTCGTCTGATGCTCTCCCGATTAGCTTTATCACCTTCCCTTCCCTCTTAGCCTCCCTAACCTCCTCTTGTGTCACCTCCTCTATCCCCGTTATGTTTACGTCCGCTAGTGTTGTTTTGAGCTTCAGGACTGCGTTGGCTAGTATAACAAGCTTACACGCCGTGTCAAGGCCTTTAACGTCTAGGCTTGGGTCTCGTTCTGCATATCCCTTATCCTGTGCCTGTTTTAGGGCTTCTGCGAAGCTAAGGCCTGTGTCCTCCATCTGGGTTAGTATGTAGTTTGTCGTTCCGTTTAGTATCCCCTCTATCTGGGTTATCTCGTCAGCCCTGGCGCATTCCTTGGCGAACTCCAGCACGGGCATGCCCCCGCCTACCGTACCGCTGAACCTTAGCATAACCCCCCTCCTCTCGGCCAGCTCCGCTATGGCTGGGAAGGCAAGGGCCAGGGGGCCTTTGTTGACCGTTACTATGTTCATGCCCCTTAGGGTGGCTTTTCTTATCATGCTGTAGCTTGGTTCCCCGTCCTTTATGTTGGTGGGCGTTGCGTCTATGAATATGTCAGCGTCAACGTTGTCTAGGGCTTCCAGCATGTCGCTGAACCTCGTCTCCGCTTCACCCAGCTCCTTCAACCTACCCCGCCTCTTAGCATCCAGAACATTCTCAGGGTTAAGACCATGCCTACCAGCCACAACCCCGCTCCTATCCCCTACAGCCACTATCCTAAGGGCTAGGCCGTAGTACCTAACCAGCTCCTCCCGCCTAGCAGCTATAAGCTCCACCAAGCTCCTCCCCACAACACCCAAACCAGCCAAGACCAGCCTCAAACAAACCACCTAGATAACCGGCAAACCTCTAGAGAGGCGGCGAGAGCTTATAACCCTTAGCGGGGGAGATGGCTTCTCCTAAACCTAACATTTTATGCGATTGATTTAATAGGGATGGAGAGGGATACTTCCGTGGCGAGGGCGAAGGGGTACGGCATGCTGGAGGCCATCCTTGAGCTTAGAATCCCGTACTACTGCGTCTTAGCAGCCTCAGATGACCTGCAGGGGGAGATAAACGTAAGCTCGCTCTCCCTGAAGGAGGGGTATCTGCAGCACCTCCTAGAGATAAGGAGTGAGAAGATGACGAAGACAGGTACGGTATGTCAGATTCTCAGGAGGTACTCGGTGGATATTATTCAGATAGCCAAGGTTAGGAAGAACAGCTTCATAGCCATAGCAGAGACCCCCGCGTGTAGGCTCTACGCATGTATTGTGAATAACGGCTGTTTCCTAGAGTCGGAGTACAGCAACAACGACAACCCCTACCTGAGGTGGAGGGTCCTAGCGCCTAGTAGGAAGAACCTAAACGCGTTGGTCAAGGACCTGCAAACCTACGGCAGCAGCCCTAAGGTAATCTCGGTACAGAAGCCCAGAGGCGGTTTAAAGAACCTAACCAGCAAACAGGCAAGAGTCTTAGAGGCTGCGTTCAAATACGGATACTTCGACACCCCCAAGCGTATATCAACCAAGGAGCTGGCCAAGAAGCTCGGCATATCACCCTCAACCCTCTCGGAAACCCTCAGGAGGGCTGTGAAACGCCTCCTAGAGGGGCGGGACGCGGGTTCACCGAGGCGGGGATAGATATTTTAAGAATCTCTAATCATATATTATCGCGGTTAAATAACTGGATAAGAGGAGTGATGGAGGGATGGTAAAACACATACTTGTTACGCTCTCGGATGAGCAGTATAAGTGCGTGCAGTTTCTCAAGAATAAGATGGGTAGCAGCGACGCTGAGGTGCTACGTAACATCTTCCTCTCATGGCTTGCGGAGAAGGCTATGATAGGATGCTGGGAGATGGACCGGGGGGCTGAGGAGTTCCTCAAGCGGTGGGTTGATAGGAGGGAGGGTCAGAAGCAGGGGGAGAAGTAGCAAGCCCACCCAAGCAGCTGAAGCCAGCCATCTTTACGGTTTTCTCCACTATCTTGAAGCATCCCCTTTACTGCTTCACGGTTATGAATAAGAAGGAGGCAGATGGTTTGTTGACCCTAGCCACGTCAGGTAGAGGCGTAGCCGAGCTTATAGGCAAAACCCCCATGGTGAGGCTGAGGAGCTTCGAGACCAAGACGGGTGTTAAGCTGTTTGCGAAGCTGGAGATGACCAACCCCGGAGGCTCCGTCAAGGACAGGGCGGCCCTATACATAATGCGGGACGCCGAGAGGAGGGGGCTTCTAACAAGGGGGAAGACGCTCATAGACGCCACCTCAGGCAACACGGGTATAGCATACTCCATGCTAGGCGCCTCGCTGGGGTATAGGGTTAAGCTCTTCATCCCCTCCAACGCTTCAAAGAGGAAAATCACCACGATGAAAGCCTTCGGGGCTGAGCTGGTCTTAACAGACCCTATGGAGGGGATAGACGGCGCCATAAAACGGGTTAGGAAGCTCCACGAATCCTCCCCCAGAGAGTATTTCTACGCAGACCAGTACAGCAACCCAGCCAACCCGAGGGCGCACTACGAGACGACGGGCCCCGAGATAATCCAGCAGACAGGAGGTAGGGTAACGCACCTAGTAGCCGGCGTAGGGACTTCGGGAACTTTAATAGGGCTGTCGCGGAGGCTTAAGGAGCATAGCAGCAGGGTCAGAGTCGTGGAGGTCCAACCCGACAGCGAGTTCCACGGGATAGAGGGGCTTAAGCACATGGCCTCAGCCCTGAGGCCAGGCATATACAACCCAGACGCCGCGGATATGCACCTAACCGTAACAACTGAGGAGGCTGAGGAGGTGACGCATAAGCTGGCGGCTAGGGAGGGGATACTTGCAGGCACTTCATCCGGGGCTGCGTTGGCTGCGGCGCTTAAGGTTTATGAAGAGATACGGGAGGGCTTTATCGTGGTAATCCTGCCTGACGGGGATTTTCCCTTCAAGTGATTAAGATGAAGAGGCTTAGGCTTGGTAGGGAAGTGCTTGACAGGATGTTACGGCACTGTATAGAGTCCTACCCCTACGAGTGCTGCGGCCTAATGCTGGGGTATGAGAAGGAGGATGGAAAATACGTTGTGGATGTGGTTAAGGTTAGGAACGTCCATGAAGGGGATAAGCGTGTTAGATACAGGATAGACCCTATGGAGTATTACGAGGTTGAGAAGCAGGCTGAGGCAAGGGGCCTGCAGGTGGTCGGGATATACCACTCCCACCCAAACGTACCGGCCAGGCCCTCGCAGTACGACCTAAGCTACTCCTTCCCATGGTACAGCTACTTGATAATATCGGTTAGCGGGGATAGGGTTAACGAGTACAGGGCCTGGGTCAGGGACGACTCTAGTGAAAACCCCCGCTTCGTTGAGCAGAGCGTTGAGGTTAATGAATAATAGTTAAGATGCGGCCCCGTTTTCTCTGGAGAGGCTATGCACGGCAGGTATGTTGGGAAGCCTGTTAAGAGGAGGGAAGACCCTAGGCTGGTAACAGGCAGAGGCAAGTACGTAGCTGACATAACGTTACCTAGGATGCTTTACCTGAGCATAGTTAGAAGCCCCTACGCCCACGCCAAGATAAAAAACATAGACACCTCCAAGGCTGAGAGACTAGAAGGCGTACGCCACGTATTCACAGGAGAGCACGTCAGAGACTGCACACCCCTACCTGGCGAGTTTAGGCTCACGGTAAAAGACTCAATCATACCCAGCTACAAACCCCTAGCAGTGGATAAGGCCCGTTACGCCGGCGAGGGGGTTGCTGCAGTCCTGGCTGATAACCCATACGTTGCACGGGATGCTGCAGACTTGGTGGAGGTGGATTACAAGCCCTTAGAGCCTTTGACAGACCCTCTCAAGGCCTTGGAGGAGGGGAGTATAATACTGCATGAGGAGTATGGTAGTAACGTTTCTTTTGAGCTGGAGTACGGTAGCTGGGATGATGCTGAGCAGGGCTTCTCCGAGGCTGAGGTGGTTGTTAAGGGGCGTTTCGCCATACCTAGGGTGGCTGCGGTTCCTTTAGAGGGGCGGGGGGTGGTGGCTGACTACAACCCCGCTGAGGGGGTTTTAACAGCCTACGTCTCAACCCAGCTGCCGCATAGGGAGAGGTTTAGAATCTCCAGAACCCTAGGCCTGCCTGAGAACAGGGTTAGGGTAATAGCCCCTGACGTTGGAGGAGGGTTTGGAGCTAAGCTAAACTACTACCCTGAGCATTACCTCGCCTGCCTGCTGGCGTACAGGCTAGGTAGGCCTGTTAAGTGGATAAGCGACAGGCGGGAGGATTTCCTCAGCAACGGCCATGGCAGGGATGTTGTGGGGGAGGTGGAGCTGGCAGCAGACCGGTCAGGGAGGGTGAAGGGGCTTAGGGCTAGGCTGGTGGCCAACCTAGGGGCCTATGTAATAGACACTACACAACGCTACCCCGTGAACGCTGCTTCCATGCTATCCGGGGGGTATGATATTAAGCGGGCATACGTAAAACTCTACGGCGTCTTCACCAACACCCCTCCTTCATCAGCGTACAGAGGAGCTGGAAGACCGGAGGCTATGGTATTCATAGAGTATATGATGGATAAGCTGGCTAGGGCTGTTGGGAAAGACCCATCCGAGGTTAGGATGCTCAACATGATAAAGCCGGAGCAGATGCCCTACACCAACTTCAGCGGAACAACATACGACAACGGCGACTTCCCAAAAGCCTTCCAAAAAGCCCTAGAGGAAATCTCATACTGGAATGTTAGGGAAGAGCAGAGGAAAGCACAGCGTGAGGGGAGATACCTAGGAGTGGCCATAACCCTATATGTGGAGAGGAACTCATTCGGATGGGAGAGCGCTACGGTTAGGGTAGAGCCAACGGGTAAGGTGGCGGTGTACACAGGCTCATCACCCCACGGCCAGGGGGAGGAGACGTCATTCGCCCAGATAGTAGCTGATGAGCTGGGGGTTGACATAGATGAAGTAACTATAATCCACGGCGACACACTAGCCATACCGATGGGCTGGGGAACAGGCGGGAGCAGGTCATTAACTGTAGGAGGCTCGGCCATAATCCTAGCATGCAGGGAGATCAAGGAAAAAGCAAGGAGGATAGCAGCACACCTGCTCGAAGCCAACGTAGAAGACATAGTATACGAAGACGGGAGGGCATACGTCAGGGACATGCCCGAGAGAAGCTTGACACTAAAGGAGATAGCTGAGAAAGCGTACAGCGGAGCAGTACCGATTGAGGAGATGGGCATGCAGGTAACTAGATACTGGAACAACGACGGGT
>DQVM01000061.1 GCA_015661775.1 Candidatus Caldarchaeum subterraneum
CCTAGGACGGTGTTTGAAGCAGCTGCATGTCTAACACCTAGCGTATCAACTCCAGTAGGGATAATACCGGAAGTTATGAGAGACGGTGAGAGTGTAGTATTAGTCAGGAGGAGGGATCCAAAACTGCTGGCGCAGAAGATCAAAGAACTACTCCAAGACGAGGGAAAACGGTCTTATATAGCTGGGAAGGCAAGGGAGGTAACAATAAGAGAATTTGAGTGGAGTAAGGCCATCAAGAGGTATGCTCAGGCATACTTAAACCTACTGAATCAACGATAGCCATTTACTTAACCTTGATAAACTTAAAAATTTGCAACTAGAATAGCATATGAACAAAATTATGTCAGATAATATACATGTGGCGACTTTTATAGGCAAGGTTGAGGGGTTGAAGGCAGCTTCTCTGCATGCTCAGTATTTTGAAGAATACCTTTACCTTAGCAAATATGTAGAGACACTAAAGATAATAACTGACACGGTAATAACTAATGAAACGACCCTCCCAAGCAACGTCGAGATAATAAAACTACCTAAAATCGGCATTCCAAAAATATACGGAGCGACTAAGATAGCTTTTTACAGCCTCTATCCCATATTAAAGAAAAATGAAATAGATATACTCTATGTAAGAACCTTCAGCCCCCCGGAGTTAAGCGCTATATGGTTATCAAAAATAATAGCTGACCTCCCTTCAATTCTCGTACTGCCCGGTACGTGGCTTTTTGGTCATCCATCGGAGTCTAGGGGAAAGGAAAAGTTTTACCGCTGGTTTCTGCGAAGAGCCTTGGATCATGCGGATAAGATAGTTCTCTACTCCAGACTTATGCTCCCTGAAGTTCTCCTATACCATGATAAACTAGATACTACCAAAATTACCTACATACATAATGCCGTAAACGTAGATAGATTCTCTCCGCATGGTGAAGTTAGCGAATATGTAATTAACCTAAAAAGAGATTATAGGAAGTGTCTACTTTACGTGGGTAGGGTTAATGAGAAAAAGGGAGTAGGCGACCTTATAGATGCATTCTATATAGTTAACAAGCAGCTTAATGATGTTATACTTCTTATAATAGGTAGCGGGCCTGAAAAGTATCTAAGGGAAATCACAAAGCGAATAAAGGATTACAAGTTGGAGGATAAGGTATTTCTCCTAGGGCCTATCCCTAACAGAGATATCCCATCCTTCATAAGGGCTTCCGACCTAGTAGTCTACGCTACAAGAGAGGGAGAAGGTATACCTAGAGCGATATTAGAGGCTATGGCATGCGGAAAACCAGCAGTAGCTACGAGAGTAGCTGGGATACCCGATGCAGTAATTAACGGACTAACAGGATACCTAGTAGAACCCAGAAACCCAAAAGAATTAGCAGAGAAGATTCTCAAGCTGATTAAAGATGATGAACTATTGAGAAAAATGGGAAGTAACGCTAGAAAACACATAGAGAAAGAATTCAGCTACCAAGTAGTAGTACAATCTATAGCACAGCTCCTAAAAGACCTAGCTAAATGAAAAGATATTTGATTTAACTCTTTATACCACCTCACTTGCTTAAATTCACATGCCTGTTGATGTAGTCATCTTCGGAGGCTCAGGGTTCATAGGCTCAAACCTAGCAGAGCACTTCAACGATAATGGATATAAGGTTCGGATAGCTGATATAAGCCCTCCAAAAAGGAAAATAAACGGGAAAGTGGATTTTCAAAGATGCAACATAGTAGAACAGGATTCAGTAGCTAAATGCCTATCCGATGCGAATGTAGCTATCAACACAGCAATAATTCAGATACCGAAGATAAATGAAGACATACGCTTAGGCTATGAAGTGAACGTAATAGGAACTCAGAATATCTGTGAATCAATATACCGAAATGACACAACACTGGGGATGATACAAGCTGGAACATGGCACACAATAGGTGAGATAGGCCTTTCAGGAATAATAGATGAGAGCTACGGATACAGACCTGATAAAGTGGAGGAGAGAGCAAAACTCTATGCACTATCAAAGACAATACAAGAAACCATCGTGAGATACTACGGGTATATGAGCAGAGGCAAAAAATACATCATAATAAGATCAGGAACTGTATTAGGTGAGGATATGCCAGAAGCTACTGCAGCAAACATATTCATTAACAACGCCATAAAAGGAAACCCAATAACCCCATACCAACACAGCATGTATAGACCCATGTTATACATAGACATAGAAGACTTATGCAAAGCCTATGAGAAAATCACCCAAAAAATCTTAAACGGCGAAATAAACAACCACGAAATATACAATATAGTCTACCCAACACCAATTACAGTAATTGAGCTTGCAGAACTAATAAAAAAGATAGTAGAAGAAGAAACCAACAAAAAGATATCACCAGAAATTAACATTATAAACAGTGAAAAACCCCAATTATACACACCAGACGATAAGAATAAAATTAAAGTAGATATATCAAAAGCAACTAAAGAAGTCGAACTAAAAATCTGAAAACACAAGAAGAAAGCTTGCGAGAAATAATAAAAACAGAATACTCAA
>DQVM01000115.1 GCA_015661775.1 Candidatus Caldarchaeum subterraneum
AGCAAAACCCGACGGTGGAGTTCCTGAGGATAATCCATTCCCAAACTCGCTGATATATAGCTTAGGTAATAGAAACCCTCAAGGGATAGACTGGCATCCCGTAACTGGTTTGCTTTACTCGACTGAACATGGCCCCTCAGGCGAGAACGGCTGGTTCGGACATGATGAGGTAAACTTGATAAAACCCGGGGGTAACTACGGATGGCCCCACGTCATAGGCGCTGCCAACGACCCTAGATTCATAGACCCCATACTCCATAGTGGAGACGATACATGGGCTCCAGCTGGCTGCTCCTTCCACAGCGGAAAAGCTGTTGAGGAGTGGAAGAATAACCTCCTCTTCGGAGCCTTGAGAGGGCAGCATCTACACAGGGTTGTTATAGGAGAAAACCCGCGGCAGGTTATAATGCATGAGAAACTCTTTGTGGAGAGATTCGGAAGGTTAAGGGATGTTGTTGAAGGCCCTGATGGAAGCATATACATACTAACCAGCAACAGGGATGGAAGGGGGATTCCCAGGGAGAACGACGACAAAATAATCAAGATATACGGTAGAAGATAGAGGGTGTTATTTTTTGTTAAGTCTTGTAGCTATTACGTCAACCCAGTAATCGAGAGGAGCAACCTCGCCTCTTTTCGACACTCCAGTTATGTTATAGTCATCCATTTCATCAGCCATCTCCTCAACCTCCTTATCGGATAGCTTTAGTTTAGCCGCTATCTCCATAGCTTCCTGCTGGAGAACCCTAACCCGTTCAGCCTCCAGCTCGCCTAAAAGCTCATAGAATCTCCTTCTGTTAATTAAAGAATACAGCCTCTCCAGCTCCTCCGCTATTTTATCCTTCTCTTCATCGCTTACCATTTCCGATTATCACCTTAATCCAAATGCAACGATCTCTAAGTCTTCTATCCGTATCTTAATTGTAAACCTTCTTTTTATACTATCAGTTCCTCTCCTAAAGGAGCCCGAAACCTCTACGATACCCGCCTTAGGGTATGTATAAACCTCGTTTATTTCAACCTGAACTGTTCCGAAACGTTTTTCTAAGAATTCTATGGCTTTCTTGGTAAATTCCTTGTCTTGTTGCATGGTTCTACTGTTGGGTTAGGTGTGTTTCTATGTATGTTTTTATCCTTGGTTGTTGTGTTGTGGTGTGTGGATGCTGGGGAGTTGATTCGGATTCTGATGGATAATGGCCTGCAGTATGGTGCTAAATGCGTGTGTATAGGTGCTGTTGACCTGGATATAGTTAGGGGTGTTGCTGACGGAGCCGGGGATGGGGGTGTGGTATATGTGGTTGAGAAGGATAAGGGGAAGCTTGATGAGCTAGAGGAGCTCAGGAAACAGCGTTATGGTAATATAAAGCCATTCTACTCCCCGTTGCTGGAGCGTATCCCTTATCTCCCTAACGGCGAGTTTAACATAGCCCTTTTATACCATACGCTGGAGAGGGTAAAACCGTATTATCTTACGCTACTTAACGAAACCAATAGGATATTAAGGAGAGACGGAAAAGCAATAGTTGTGTCTAGTGTAAAGGGCCTCCTCTCTAGGGATGGGATTCAAGAGAAGGATTTTGACGAGGCTGTTTCAACGACTCCGCTTAAGCTGGAGTATAAGGTAAGGAAGGGGAAGGAGATTATAGCGGTCTTTAAGCGTGTTCTTTCTGATAAGTAGAGGCTATAGAAACTCATCTAGACTTGAACCCCGTCTCCTCTCATCTCTATGTATTAATTCCCTTAGCTTTTGTATGTCTTTTAAGAACTGCTCCTTCAACGAGGGGTTGTATATAGCGGCTGCTGGATGGTATGTTAGGAAGAATAGCCACCCATCCTTCTCAATTGTTCTTCCCCGCATCTTAGATATGCTGTAAGGGCCTATTAGCGTTTCTAATGGTGTACGGCCCAGCAGACAGATTATCTTAGGTTTTATTACCTCAAGTTGCCGATGCAGATAGGGTAGGCATGCTCTTCGCTCATCCTCCGTAGGAACCCTGTTTCTAGGAGGCCTGCACTTAACTATGTTGGTTATGAATACTTCTTCCCGTGAGAACCCTGCTTTCTCTAGTGCTTCGTTTAATAACCTACCTGCAGCCCCTACGAATGGCCTTCCCTGCTTATCTTCCTCCGCTCCGGGGGCTTCACCTATCAGCATAACCTCAGCCCTTGGGTTCCCCTCACCGGGAACGGCGTTGGCCCTGTTCTTATGCAAAGGACACTTAACACAAGTTACTATCTCAGCAGCTATCTTCTCCAGTTCATTTGCACCGGGCATTAAAACCGCCTTAAACAAATGTTTAAGGGCCTGAAGTTTTAGTTTTTCTAGGCCACAAAAATCCAGAATAATTACACGGGATAAGGATGAAAGAAGATAAGAGGTTTTGAGGGTGTTAGGGTTGCTGTACGCGGATTTGCCTCCATATGTACTCTGGTTTAAGCGGTGTTTCTGTGATTTTCACACCTAAAGGCGCTAAAGCATCTTCTACCGCGTTGGCTAACGCCGCGGGGGCCGCTATCGCACCTCCTTCTCCCATTCCCTTGAACCCCCCTGGGTTAGGTGAAGGCGTCTCTATATGCTCTATCTCTATGTTTACCGTCTCCCTCGCGCTTGGTATTAGGTAGTCCATGAAGGTGGTGTTAAGAAGCTGTCCGCTTTCATCGTATACCAGCTCCTCGTACATAGCTCCTCCCAGGCCGTGTGCAACCGCCCCGTGTATCTGGCCATAGACTGTTGTAGGGTTTATCACCACCCCGCTGTCGTCGAAGACGTAGTAGCGGAGTATCTTAACATCCCCTGTATCAGGGTCTATCTCTACTACTGGTATGTGAATAGCGTAGCTGCATGTAGTGAATGCTGTGGGCTCGTAGTGGGTTGTTACCTCAAGCCCCGGCTCCATCCCCTCCGGTAATCTACTGGGGTCTCTTATCGCGGTGGTGGCTACTTCAGCTAAGGTTACACTCCTCTCGGGAGCTTCGCGGACGTAGAGCCTGCTTTCGCTGATCTCAATATCCTCAGGCCTAGCTTCTAGGAACTTACCTGCGATTGCCTTAAGCTTTTTCTTCATCTCCTCGGCTGCCTTGATTATAGCGCCGCCTATGGTTACTGTGCATCTACTGGCCCACGCGCCGAATCCGTAGGGGCATAGCTTGCTATCCCCCTCTATAACCGTTACATCTTCCATCTTAACGCCTAGAGCGTCTGCGGTTACCTGCGCGTATGCCGTGTAGTGGCCCTGGCCTTGGTCTGCCACTCCTGTATAGACTACCACTTTCCCTTCAGGCTCTATCTTGAGGGTTACGCTGTCGTATCCTCCGACCTTCCATCCTAAGCCTTGTGAGAGCCTGGCGCTGCTGGGTGAGGTATACTCAACGTACATGGCTATCCCTACTCCTATATACCTCCCCTTCGCTCTCTCTTCCTGCTGTATCCTCCGCCACTTATCATACTCGGCCATTCTTAATGCCCTCTCCAACGCCTCCGGGTAGTTGCCGCTGTCGTATATTATTCCGTGTACGTTTTTGAAGGGCATCTCCTCCGCTTTAATCAGGTTTCTCCGCCTTATCTCAGCTGGGTCTAACCCTAGTCTTCGGGCCGCCATGTCCATTATCCTCTCCATGACAAACGCCGCTACTGGTCTGCCGAATCCTCTATGAGGTGAGTAGGGTGCTTTGTTGGTTGCTACGCAGTAAACCTCGTATGCGTAGTTCTGGAAGCGATATGGCCCGGGTATGGCGGCCATAGTAACCATTACGGGCTGGGTCTCTGTCCAGAAAGTGCCGTAAACACCTATATCGGCTATAACTTTATCCCTTATCGCAAGAAGCTCCCCGTCCCTGTTGAAAGCAGCTTCTATGTAATGGATCTGCTGCCTCTCGTGGCCGCATACTAGGAGATGCTCCCTTCTAGTCTCTATCCACTTAACAGGAGCACCCAGCTTCATAGCCAGCTGTATAGTAGCTACCTCCTCAGGCCATACGCTCGACTTGGGGCCGAACCCTCCTCCTACGTTAGGAGCTATAACCCTGATTTTATGCTCTGGATAGCTAAGAACCTGAGATAGGTATGTTTGGAGAACATGCGGGAATTGAGTTGAGTCCCATACGGTAAGCTCTCCCCGTGTTTTCTCAAAATAAGCCACTACCCCCCTCCCTTCTATTGGTGTAGGGGCATAACGTTGGTTAGCCAGCCTCTCACGTATAACTAAGTCAGCCGAGGCGAAGGCAGCATCTACATCCCCCGCCTTGAATGTATAGTGCATTATTATGTTGTCGCCCCACTCTTCATAGAGGAGGGGTGAGTCTTTTTCCAGAGCCTTCTCCGCATCAACAACTGGGGGTAGCGGTTCATACTCAACATGTACAGAGTCTACTATGTCGCTGAGGGTGTATGGGTTTCTAGAGACTACAGCTACGACAGGCTCTCCTACAAACCGTACCTTACCCTTGGCGAGTGAATACCTCGGAACTTGCCTGAGACCTGGGTATTCCATCCACGAAGGGAGGAAAACTGCTTCGTCAGGCGTCATAACGTATATACAATCCTGATGCTTAACCGCCTCTGAGACATCTATGTTAAGAATTCTGGCGTGTGCGTAAGGTGAGCGGACGAAACCGGCGTATACAGTTCCGGGTAGTGTTATATCCCCCACGTAAACTCCACGGCCCCTCAGGAGAATAGGATCTTCCCTCCTCTTAACGGGCGTTCCAATATACTTAGATGTTTTTTGCATAATGTGTCAATAAAACAATTACTAAGGTTAAATATTACTATAATGCTTAAGGAGATTCCTCAGCTTTTAGGGTTCTTCTCCTGAAGTAAACCTTCGAAATTCCTGTCTCGTCTTTCGCTGTATATGCCTCTACCTTCTCACCTATCTTAGGAAGTTCATCACCCTCGTACCAGCCCATAACCCTGTATTCGCCGAACCTAGCTATGGCGATTGTATATGGTTTTGAAACGAAGGTAAATCCTTGGGGTATTACATGTTGCTGCGTAAAGCTCTCCAAAGTACCTTCACCTCTTATCTCGACCCACTCCATATCATCAGAGTAGCATACGCTGCAGTCTGCTTGCGGAGGGTAGTATTTCTCCCCGCATCTACTGCATCTTGTAGCCAGTATTGTGTTGTTCTCCAGTTCTTTCCAGTAGCGCTCTATCTTGGTTTTCGGAAGCTTATGCCTGAACGTTAATTCTCTTCCTTCCATGCCTGATTTTTACCTCCGCAGTATGAATACCCAGCCGAAGTGGCCTGTTCCTCCTATATTATGGGTTAACGCCCTGTAGTTCTTCAGATCAACCTGTAGGGGGCCTGCTTCTTCCCGTAGTTGTTTAACGGCCTCGTATGCCATGGCTACACCGGTAGCTCCCAGCGGATGGCCTTTAGCCTTAAGCCCTCCGAACGTGTTGACGGGTATCCTCCCACCGAAGTCTGAATCTCCGTTTTCTATAAACTTGCCCCCCTCGCCTTTGCTGCAGAAACGTAGATCCTCATACGCCATTATCTCGGCTATCGTAAAGCAGTCGTGGACTACCGCTATGTCAAGCTGCTTCACCGGGTTATCTATGCCAGCCATCTTATACGCAGCAGCAGCCGCCTCTACGGTAGTTCTCAACCCCACGTAGTCGGGTCTCTTGGTTAAGTTTGACGTATCGGATGAATAGCCAACCCCATCTATCCATACTGGATTATCTACGCCTAGCTCCCGTATCTTCTCCTCGCTAGCCAGTATGGCTGCGGCAGCGCCGTCGCTTATAGGGCTGCAGTCAAACAGCTTAAGCGGGTAAGCCACGTACTTGGAGCTTAGAGCCTTCTCCAAGCTGATCTCCTTCTGGAAATGCGCCTTAGGGTTTAGGGCTGCGTTCCTATGGTTCTTAACAGCCACCATAGCCATCTGCTTCTCCGTCGTACCATATCTAGCCATGTGGGCCGAGGCGTACATGGCATAATATCCCGGGAATGTAGTTCCATACTGGTGGAATTCGAAGAGGTAGTTTCCGCTTCGGCCTCCGACGGCTAACGAGGTTGCGGTATCTACCTCTGTCATCTTCTCAACTCCTATAGCTACTGCTATATCTGCCATTCCAGATGATATGCTGGTGTATGCTGTGTAAAGAGCGGCGCTTCCCGTAGCGCATGCAGCTTCAACCCTCATAGGGCCTCTTCCAGAGAAGCCGCAGTACTCATTTATCGGAACAGCTGGCATAAGTTCATAGTTTCTGGTTCCTACAGTGCCTACTACGCTGAGCTCTATATCTGCAGGGTTTACTCCAGCGTCTTGTACAGCCTCCTTGACGGCCTCAAACGCCAGTTCCTGCAGAGCAACATCATCCCTTACTCCAAATCGGGAGCAACCTACTCCTATTATACCCACCCGCTTCATACCCTTGCCAACTAACCGTAGCTTGTTTGGTTCACAATTTAACATTAACTGCTGTGCGAAGCGTTTTATTAAGGCAGTAGGTTGATATGGTATGGCCGAGAGGGAATATATCAAGTACGAGGTTAGGGATGGGGTGGCTTACATAACGTTAAACAGGCCTGAGCGCCGTAATGCTATGAATAAACAGCTTAGACGCCAGCTGTTGCAGGCTTTGAAGCGGAGTGAAGAGGATGAGAATGTTCATGTTATTGTTCTACAGGGGGCTGAGGGGAATTTCTGCGCAGGGCAGGATCTTGAGGAGCTCTATGAGATGACGGGGCTTGAGATAAGACGCTATCACAGAGAACAGGGCACGCAGCTCATAACGGCTTACATAAGGGAGATGACGAAGATAGTAATAGCTGCGGTTGATGGCTACTGTGTAGGAGGGGGGTGCGAGCTTATACAAGGGTGTGATATAGTGATAGCCACTAGCAGGGCTAGGTTCGGCCAGCCTGAGGTGAGGGTAGGCCTAGTACCCGGTGGAGGAGCTACTCAGAGAATGCCCCGCCAGATAGGGTTCAGAAGAGCCTTGGAGCTCATGCTTACCGGCAGGCTCTTTCCAGCCGAGGAAGCATATCAGATGGGGCTGGTTAACTACGTGGTGGAACCTGAGAAGCTGCAGGAGAAGATAGAAGAGGTAACCAGCGACCTTAAGGCCAAGAGCAGGATTATCCTAGCGTTGATAAAACGAGCTGTAAACGCCAGTTTAGAAACACCGCTATCCGCTGGGCTGGAGTTTGAAAGGGAGCTGCATTTCTACACGTGGTTGACGGAGGATAGGTTGGAGGGAATAAAGGCGTTCTTAGAAAAGCGGAAACCCATCTTCAAAGGAAAATAAAGAAGACTACTCATAGGTTATTGTGAATCTCCGCCTAGCTTCTCTCCTCTCTTTGTTACATATGTCATAGGCTGCTAGGGCGTATACCTTTGTGCATGATACTAAGCTGGGTATGTGGAGGGTTCCCCTAGTTTCCTTCCCAGGGCCTCCTGACGGGCCATAGTTGACTGCTACAACGCCGTTTCTTGTAAGTACGTTAGCGTCAGAGGACCATGAGAATACTACTCTCTCCAACGGTTGGTTGAAGACTTTTTCGTGGGCTTTGTCAAGTGCCTTGACGACGTATTCGCCTTCCTCAACCTCGGCCCATGCGTCGCTTACGTAAATCTCTAAATCTGCTTTGACGCCGTATCGCTGCTCCACCTTCTTGAGAACTGTCTCCAGCTCCTCCTTAACATCGACTGGGCTTCGTCGGGGTGGGTATCTTACGTCTATGTAGAGGTTGCAGAACCAAGGTGTTCTGGAGCATCTCCATGGCCAGCCCCCCTCGATGGAGCCTATGTTTACTATAGGCTTCACGCCTTGATACTGGTATCTGTTCTGATAATCAGGTATCCATTCCTGTATAGCGTCTATTATCTTGGTCATCTGTATTATGAGGTTGTTCATTCCCCCTGCGTGGGCTGTGTGAACTAGCTTTCCCTTTAGGGATATCTTGGCCCATACTGAGCCGAAGTGAGCTAGCATAAGACGAAGCCCCGTAGGCTCTCCTAGGATGGCGTAGTCTGTTACTCCCCCGTGTGTAACCAAATATGCTGTTCCGTAGCCGTATCCTCTATACTGGGCTCCCTTATACTGGTCTATTTGAGTCTTCTCAATCTCTCCAACTACACCCGCTATCATTATATCCCCCTTCAGCTCGGCTCCTGTATTCTGTAAAGCCTCCACAGCAGAGACATAGGCTGCTAGAGCTCCTTTCATGTTGAACACTCCCATGCCGTAGAGCCATTCTCCCTCACGGTATGACCAAGGAGGCTCGAATCGGTAGACTGGTGATATGGCTTTGAGTATCTCCGGGTCATCGGTGGGGGAGAAGCTGGTATCGAGATGGCCGTTGAACATTAGCGAGGCTCCTCCGCCTGAGCCTCTTAGAACGCCTACGACGTTGTAACGCCCCGGTTCAACCTCCTGCAGAGTTACCCGCATACCTACGGCTTCCAGCATCTCCTTATAGACCTGAGCAACATCCCCCTCCTGTCCAGTTGGGCTGGCGACGTTGGCTAAATCCATAGTACGCTGTACCGTCTTCTCAGCGTCAATCTTAGCGAGTATCTCCTGAGAGGATACGGTAGCCATGTCTTCTACGCACCCGGCATGCTGAACCCGCCGTCGCAGATAACCACGTTTCCGGTCATAAACGCCGAGTCATCAGAAGCTAGGAACAGAACTACAGGCACTATCTCCTCAGGCTTTCCAATATGCTTAAGGGGTGTGTGATCCACCACCCATTTCCTCCTCTCCGACGTCCAGTCGGGCCTTGAACGGAGGGCCTCAGTATCCATATACCCCGGAGCAGCTGCGTTTACCCTAACCCAAGGGGCGAAGGCTAGGGCATATGACTTAGTCAACCCAAGAACACCGTATTTGGAGGCTGCATATTGAGGTGCTCGTGGGCTTCCCGTAACTATGACGTTAGAGCATATGTTAACTATAACCCCCTGTTTTCTATCCAGCATTCTCTTGCCAACTTCATGTATCATGAAGAGAGTACCCTTTATATCAACAGCCAGAACCTCATCTATCTTCTCCTCTGTTATCTCTCTCCACGACATCTGGCCCCAAGCAACATCCCCGGCGTTATTAATCAGAATATCAAGATGCCCAAACTCGTTCCAAACCTTCTCCACAGCAGCCTTCACCTCATCCCACTTAGTTATGTCAGCTTTTACCGTAATCACCTTACGGCCCATCTTCCTTATCTCCTCAGCAGTCTGCTCAGCCGCCTCCTTCGACCTGTTATAATGAACAACTACGTTAGCTCCTTCACGTGCTAATGCCAGAGCTATGAGCTTTCCGAAACCCCTACCGGCACCAGTTACCATAGCGTTCTTTCCTTCAAACCTTTTACAGTAAGTCAACTCAGGCCTGGGCTTAGGCTCTATCTCGCCCTCGACAGCCGGTTCGCCTGCTAACCTACCCCAACTCATACGTTCTTTTACTATCTAGTAAGTTGCTTAAATGTGTAAATCAAGCTTAAGAAAAAGTAAGGGAGTTGAAGTTAGGCTATTGCTATCGGCCTTATTAAAGAGCCTGTAGCACCTATTATCTTCAGAGGAGAGACTACCAGCAAAGAAACGTACTTTCTATCTTTAGCCAGCTCCTCTAGGTAAAGACTCTTCATAACATGTATACCCGCATCTACTAAGAACATAAGATGGACTTCAAAAGGCTTAGGAACAGCCATAGCTAGGTTGTCTATGCCGAAGAGAGACGGCCTCCTATCTATAATCCACTTGGCGCTCTCCTCAGTTATCCCCGCGAAATCATGCAGATACTTTTCCTTATCCGTCGTAAAGTACCTAGAATACCCTGTTCTAACAAGTATTACATCTCCCTCGTTAATCATTACATTCTGTTTCTTCACAGCCTCCTCCAAATCTGCTGAAGTTATTCCATAGCGAGGAGGAAGAATATCCATCCCCTTCGCAGAAGGGATATCCAAAAGTACAGCCCGTTTAACGAATATAGGTATCTCCTCAGTTCCATACTTCTTATAACCTGTATGCGATACTATCTCACCTGCCTTAACCCCTTGATAAAGAGCACCATCACGGGCCATGTGACACTTGGAATCTATATGCGTACCCGAATGCATGCTAGTTATAATAAGTTCCATCGAATCTGAGAATCCCGGAGCTACTTTCTCGAAAATCCTCTTAGTATACTCGTGGTACCTGTATATCACCATGTTGAAGGGCGGGTCTTCAGGGTGGACAGGCATGCCGTTGAAGTAGGGCTGGCCCAAGTCATAGACCTTGCACTTTAATACGTTGGATATAAGATCTTCATTCATCGCTTTTATTTCTCTTATCGTGAATTATATAATTTCTTACCTCTCCTAGTTGAGTTACCTTATATCGGATCTCCGTTTATGTGGAGAATAATCTTTGATTATTTAGGTAGGAATATTATGTCTGTTCCATATATGTAGAGTACGCCCATGCCGAGCAGGATAAGGTATATCCCTACTATTATTAGGAATATTCCGCTTATCTTATGTAACTTTGGAGCTAGTGCCTTGAATTTGTTTATTGTTGTGGTTTTTGCCAGTGAAACGAGTATGGTTGTAGTTATCAGGGGTGCTGCTACTCCAGTTGTATATGCTAGAAATATTAACATGCTTGACAGCGGGTTGGCCAGCGTTACTGCGAATATTACTATTGTAAGGAATATCGGGAGAGTACATGCTTGTGCACCTAGGCCATAGCCTATCCCAAAAATATAAAACCCTACCTTGCCTGACAATCCAAACCGGGTAGCAGGATTTGCCGACAATCCTATGAATGGTATGTTTATGTTAAGCAGCATCAAAACGCCTAGAGTAATAACTACTGCAGCAGCTATATATGGAAACCAAGGGATATATCTTACTATTATTGAGCCTGCCAAGCCTGTTAGTATACCTACTACCGTGTATACTGTGAGGAGGCCCAGGACAGCCATAAAGCCTAGCAAGGCCGCGTTACGTACGTCTGTCTTTTCTCCTAGTAAATACGCCACGTAACCCGGGAGGAGAGCGTAGCCGCATGGGGATATTAAAGCTAGTACTCCAGCCGTGGCTGAAAAAGCAGCTACAACCCATATCTGATCGGCTGTCATACCCTTTTCCTTATCCAGCCTCTATTACCTCAACTCCTCCAAATTTTTCCAACTTATCATACTGGCCGCTGAGTATCAAGTCGATGATCTTAGCGTAGTTCTGCCTTACAAACTCTATCTGCGCCGGGTTTCTGAGCCTCTCAATACCTTTATCATCTACGAAGATGTGGGTGAATAACGTAGGTAGCCGCAGGTCTATTATTAGGTCACCGTCGCCTAAGGCTAGGTACTTCCAGTTAACGTTGAACTGGTCCTTATACTCGAGGACCCACTCCGGATATTCATTATGTACGAAGATTGAGACTATCTCAACCTTATCTTTATACTGATCGTAGAACTCCTGCAGATACCCTACTTGGTGGAGGAATTCACACGAGGCACATCCTATAAATGTAAATTCTAGTATTGTTACTTTACCTGGTTCGTAGAGCTGGCTTACCATTATTTGTTCAGTTGTGGCATCTTCCAGAACAAGCTGTATAGGAAAGTCTATCTTATTTTTAGCTTCCACTTCATCTTCTCCCTTTCCTTCGGGTGTTAGGAAGGGGTTAGTTGTTAGAAAAGCACCTGCTCCAGCTACTATAGCTATTATAAGTATGAGGGTAAGAAGTAGATTTTTTCTTCTCATTATAACTAAAAATCACTAGTTTATTATTATTAAATTTTTTCCATAAAAAGAGGGGAACGTGAAATTGTTTAGTATCCCCTTATTATGTTTAGAAGCGTCTGGTCTTGAAATATTTTCTGTGGCTCTCCTTCGTAGATTATTTCCCCTCTATCTATTGCATATAGTCTTTCCCCTACTCTGGCTGCGTTGTTGACGTTCGATTCAGCTACTAGAATTGCAATTCCCATCTCTTTTATCTGATTAACTGCTTTTATGAATCTATCAACTACTATGGGTGCTAACCCTTCGAATGCCTCGTCAAGTAGTAGTAACTTGGGTTTAAGCGCCAAAGCCCGGGCTATGGATACCATCTTCTTCTCCCCACCGCTACAGTATAGGCCTCGTCTCTTCCATAGTTTCTTGATTTCTGTAAAGATGCTGAAGATTATCTCTTCTATCTCCTTTTCATCTTTGATTCTCCTTGAGAGCCATATTCCCAGTTTTATGTTCTCCTCAACTGTGAGATCTGGAAATACTCTACTATCTTCAGGCGAGTATCCTATACCGAGTTCTGTGGCTCTAACGTGGGGGGGTACTGTAGTTATTTCTTGTCCGTCGAAAATTATCTTTCCAGATTTTACTTGATAGAGTCCTATTATACTTTTGATGGTTGAGGTTTTGCCTGCTCCGTTCCTACCCACCAGTGATATGGTCTCTCCTTTTTCTATGTTGATTGTTAGATTCCTTAGTACCTGTACTGGGCCTATGTTTACGTTAATCCTGTTAGCTTCCAGCAGCACTTACCCCCACCCCAAGTAGCTTCTCCTGAACTTCCTTACTTTGTTTTATTTCTTCAGGTGTTCCTTCAGCAAGTATCTTTCCCTCGTACATTACTACAACCCTGTCAGAGTATCCAAAGACTATATCCATGTCATGTTCTATTATCATAGTTGCTATCTTCTCATTTCTCACGGCGGGTATTATCTTATTCATTATGGCATGTTTATCTTTTGAGCTCACACCACTTGTAGGCTCATCTAAGAGAAGAACCTTTGGCTTCAGGGCAAATGCTATAGCTACGTCTAGGATTTTTCTCTCACCTTGCGGAAGGTCTTTGGCTGGCACGGGAGCTTTCTCTGCAAGGCCGAAGGTTGATAATATTTCATAGGATTCCTTCTTTATTTCGTTGAAATGTTCTACTGTCTTCCAAAATATGCTGGTTTTTCCCATTCTGCTTAAGACGGCTATTCTAATGTTATCTAGAACCGTTAGGTCATCATACAAGTTTACAAGTTGGAAGCTTCTCGCTATTCCCATTTTAATCTTTTTTATTCTAGATGCCTTTGTTACGTCTCTTCCCATATAGTAGATTTTACCCCCGTCTGGGTTGTAGTAGCCAGTTACTATGTTTACGAATGTTGTTTTTCCTGCTCCATTAGGCCCTATTAACGCTACTACTTCGCCTGCTCTTATTTTGAAGCTTACACCATCTACTGCTTTAACTTCTCCGAAATGTTTCTTCATGTCTATTGTTTCTAGAATTATTTCCCTTTCGCTCAACTCATTTTCACCTCTTATCTAGCTTCTTATTAATATCTTCTCTTGCTTGAGCTGTAGTTGGAGGAGCCGGGAATGTTATCTGCTTTGGCGCTGGTCTTAGTTTTGATACTAACGTCTCTACAGAGCCTATAACGCCTTTTGGGAATGCTAGTATTAGGATTATAAGAACCGCTCCTAGTATTAGTCTCCAGAATATGGTATACCCCATTGCGTATTGTTTTACGAAAGTGAATATTATGGAGCCTATTATAGGCCCCTCAAAGTATCTGAAGCCGCCTAAAACAGCTACGAACACTATATCGCCTGAGAATATCCAGTCTGCTTGTTCGGGTGTTACATGGCCGTTTAGTATGGCGAATAACGCCCCGGCTATTCCGGTGAATATTCCTGAGATTACGAAGGCATACCATCTGTATAGCCTTACTCTTATTCCTACAAACTCTGCTCTAGTCTCGTTATCCCTAGTGGCTAAAAGCGCTTTTCCGAAGGGGGAGTTTACAACAAGCCACAGTATAACAAGAGATACTGCGAAAACACCTAATAGATAATAGTAGAATACGCTACTTAAGTATTCTGGCCTGCTCATCAT
>DQVM01000120.1 GCA_015661775.1 Candidatus Caldarchaeum subterraneum
AGGGAAGCTACTGAGCGGAATAGTAGAGGAGGAAGAAGGGCCCCTAAGGTGCTTTTCCTTGAATGGCTTGACCCTCCCATAACCGCCGGCCACTGGGTTCCCGAGATGATAAAGATAGCAGGCGGCCTCCCTGTTCTAGCTGAGGAGGGCCAGCCCTCCAAGGTTATTGAATGGCGCTCAATACTGGACGCCGACCCTGATTGTATAATCCTAGGCCCCTGCGGCTTCCACGTGGTTGATACTCTAAGGGAGCTGGAGAGCATAACCCCCACCGAGGGATGGCGTGGGATTAAAGCTGTAAAGGAAGGCCAGGTATACGTAGTTGAGTCTTCCCACTACTTCTCACGCCCAGGGCCAAGGGTGGTTCATGGGGTGGAGATGCTTAGCGATATCCTGTGGGGCACCAGTTTCTTCAGCGACTCCATTAACCGAGAGACCGTAGCTTTGGCAGATCCTTGGGTTAGATGACCAGCTGAGGCTCTTGGAAGCTCTCCAGCCCTATCTTCTTATCTAGGGCTGCTTTCACAAACCCTAGGTACGTTGGTTCAGGCTTGTTAGGCCTGGATAGAAACTCTGGGTGATACTGGGTTGCTAGGAAGTAGAATTTTCCGGGAAGCTCTATTATCTCAACCCTCCTTCCATCTGGGGAGAGTCCTGAGAAGACCAGCCCATGCTTCTGTAGGGTTTCCCAGTAGTCGGGGTTCACCTCATACCTGTGTCTATGCCTCTGGTTTATAACCTCCTGCCTATACAGCCTATACGCCAACGTATCCCTCTTTACGTATATAGGCAAAGACCCTAAGCGCATCGTCCCGCCTTTAGCATCTACATTCCTCTGCTCCGGAAGCAGGTCTATAACAGGGTGTTTAGCCTCTTGGTTAATCTCGGTTGAAGCAGCATCTTCAAGTCCACACACGTTGCGGGCGAACTCCACTATAGCTAGCTGCATGCCGAAGCATATACCTAGGTATGGGATGTCGTTTTCCCGGGCGTATTTTATGCAGAGTATCTTCCCTTCTGCGCCTCTTTTTCCGAAACCTCCGGGAACTAGTATGCCGTCGAACTGTGATAGTATGTTCACCTTCTCAGGTTCTTCTTCTATAGCTTCTGTGTCTATCCAAGTTATGTCAACGCTGGCCTCCATGTTTACTCCTGCGTGGAGCAGGGCTTCCTTCACGCTTACGTAGGCGTCTGAGAGCTGGGTGTATTTTCCGCATATCGCTATCTTCACCGTTTGTCTCGTCTTCTTGTAGAGTGAGACCACTTTTCTCCACCTACTCCATCCCGGCTCTTGGGTTGTTAGTCTAAGCCTCTCCACGATATACCGCCCCATCCCCTGCTCCTCCAAAATCAAGGGAAGCTCGTATATGCAATCCACGTCGTAGGAGCAGAAGACCGCCTCCTCAGGTAGGGTTCCGAAGAGGGCTATCTTACGCCTAGCCTCTTTATCTATATTCGCCTCCGACCTAGCTACTATTATGTCCGGCTGTATCCCTATTCTCCTCAGTTCGTTGACGCTGTGCTGGAGGGCTTTAGTCTTAAACTCGCCTGTAGCTTTTAGCTTGGGAACTAGGGCTACGTGGATGAAGAGGGTGTTCTCATACCCTTCCTCCAGCCTCATCTGCCTTATAGCCTCTAGGAAGGGGAGGCCCTCTATATCCCCCGCCGTCCCACCCACCTCAACCACAACGACATCAACACCACCCCTTCCAACAAGCCTTATCCTACGTTTAATCTCGTCAGTAACATGCGGGACTATCTGAACACATTGGCCAAGGTAATCTCCCCGCCTCTCCCTGGCTATAACCTCGTTGTAAACCTGCCCAGTTGTTATGTTGTTTATCCTTGATGTTCTTATGTCTAGGAAACGTTCATACCAGCCTAGGTCTAGGTCCGTCTCGCCTCCGTCGTCTGTTACGAAGACCTCGCCGTGGGAGTAGGGGTTGAGAGTCCCTGCATCAACGTTTACGTAAGGGTCTATCTTTATGAACTGGGTCGTTAAACCCCTCACGCTGAGAATCTTACCCACGGAGGAGGCTACAGTCCCCTTACCTACACTAGATACAACGCCCCCGGTAACGAAGACGTATTTTGTTCTTGCCAAGAGTTAATCGTGTATAGCTAGAGTAGTAATCAGGTATTTTAATCTTTAGCTCTTAGTTAAGCTAACATCCCTTTCCTCCCTTATGCCGCATGCCTGCCCTACTATTTTCTCACAGCCTACTGAATCTGGAGGGACAAGAGATGCGGGGGTCTGTCTAAACCTATATCCTACCGCTTATAAGCTAAGCTACATGGTGCTGGAGACCGAGATAATATACACCGACAGCGGCCTACCCCGGACACGGGGTGGGGTGCTTGTAGAGGGGCTTCCCGGAATAGGCCTGGTTGCTAAGGTTGCTGTAGCCTACGTCCTTAAGCAGCTTAAGGTAGAGAAGATATGCAGGCTAATATCCCCTTACTTCCCGTCAGTAGGTTTTATACAAGATGATGGGAGGATGATCTTCAACTTCGCAGACCTTTACTACTCTAAACAACCGAGGGAGGTTATCCTACTCTACGGAAACTCCCAGCCGGCCAGCAGCTATGGCCAGTATGAGTTCTGCGAGAAGGTGATAAACCTAGCTAAGGAGATGGGAGTAACGACGGTATTAACCATAGGCGGATACGGCAAGGAGAGCGTATCCGAGAGGCGGGAGATATACTGCTCCTCAACAGACCGGGAAACCCTAGAGGAGTGGATGAGTAAAATAGGGGGTGTGAGATACTCAGGCCAGATAGTAGGCGCAGCGGGGCTCCTGGCGGTTCTAGCAAAGGAAAACGGGATGCAGAACTTCTCCATGCTGGTTGAGACAGCTGACATGACCCCAGACTTCTACGCAGCCAGAAGAGCAGTAGAAGCACTAGACAAGCTCCTAAACCTAGCAATCCCAATCCCAACAGCAGACGAACTCTCAAGAACCTACCTAACAGCCACCCAAGAGCTGGAAACCTTCTAAAAAGGATTTAAAGGAGGAGGGTTAGGCCGAGGTTAATCCATGCCTGCTCTTCCTTATGCGTTTCCTATCCCTTTTTGTAGCATTCTACATATCTTCCACCAGTCCTCCCTGCTCCTCATATCATAGTATTCGGTATGCCCTGTTCATAGACGATGACCTGATGGAGGTTATCTGCGAAGGACGTAGGAAGAAATACTTAAGCAACAAACCAGTATATAACACACTAGAAGAAGCAGAAGAGAAAGAATAAACAGAGGCTTAGGGCCTTTGCGTAAACACCGTAATAGCCTTAACGCAGCATAAAACGATGGGTTAGGTTGTATTAACTAATGCGTGATGAGAAAGAATGTTTATAAGCTAATCTTAAGGAGGGACGGAATATGAAAAAATACGAACTTCCTCCCCTTCCCTACGCATACAACGCTCTAGAGCCGTATATCTCTGAAGAGATAATGAAGGTACACCACGACAAGCATCACAACGCATACGTAGTAGGGGCCAACGCAGCGTTAGAGAGGCTGGAGAAACAACGCAAGGGAGAGTCCCAGGAGAATGTGAGGGCAATCCTACGGGACCTAAGCTTCAACCTCTCAGGCCATAAGCTACACAGCATATTCTGGCCCAACATGGCTCCACAGGGAAAAGGAGGGGGAAAACCAGGCGGGGCGATAGCTGATCAGATAAACAAGGACTTCGGCAGCTTCGAGGCGTTCAAGAAGCAGTTCAGCGACGCTGCGAAGAACGTGGAAGCCGTAGGATGGGCAATCTTGACCTACGACGGTGAATCGGACACCCTGCTAATCTACCAAGTAGAGAAGCAGAACTTCATGCACCCGCCCAACCTACCGCTTATACTAACCCTAGACGTATGGGAGCATGCATACTACCTACAGTATAAGAACGACAGGGCCAGCTACGTAGAGCAGTGGTGGAACGTAGTAAACTGGGATGATGTTGATAAGCGCTTCTCTAAAGTCAAGGTTTAACAAATTTCCCATACCAATTTTTATTCCTGCTGCGTCTTTGGTTTTCTAGCCACTTTCACCTTCGGCGGTTTCAGTATCCTATCTCCTAGAGTATATCCGGGGTCTATTTCCTCTATTATCGTGTTGTCGTTCTCGATTGCTGGGTCTTCCACGAATGCTACCGCCTCGTGTATGAAGGGGTCGAACTGCTTCCCTACTACCTCCATCTTTTTTACTCCCTCACTATTAAGGAGGGACTCCACCTCTTTTAGGATAAGCTTTATCCCTTCAGCCAGTCTGAAGGGGTTGTTTCCCTGCTCTATGTCGTTTACCGCTCTCTTCATATTCTCGTAGATGTTTATTATCCTGCTCATTATTCTCTCTGTTGTCTCCGCCTTGGCTTTCTCAACCTCTTTGTTTATGAGCCTTTTCATGTTCTCTATCTCAGCCCTTAGGTAGAGAAGCCTCTCTTTAAGCTCCTTGTTCTCTTCCTCCAGTTTATTCTCTACCCTTGAGGCTTCCTCCTGCGCTGTACCGCTTGTCTCTTCTTGCGTCAATCCCTATGGTATTCTATTTTGGTTGGTTTAATACTTAATTTACGGTTAAGCCGCTGGGTCGTGGCTGTTTTATTCTAGCGTGTAAGGCTTATGGGAAGCCGTGGATTTTTATGGATAATACCTGACTGTCTATTCTTGGGGAAATACTATTGTATTGTTCTGTGTTCTGTACACCTATAAGAATATAGCATGGCTACCTATGATGATTCTATGGGGTTAATGTCGTCATCCTCCCAGACCCAGCCTAGGCGGTTGCTTATCCTAGTGGTGGATAGGGATGATGACCTAGGCAGGAAGGCTGGGGTTAAGAGCCCCGTCGTCGGGAGGGGGGATAATTTAGAAGCGGCTGTAAAGCTTGCGTTGGCAGACCCTGAGGACTCGGATGCCAATTCAATCTTCTCAGCAGTCAAGCTATACGATGAGCTGAGCAGGAGGGAACCTAGCCTAGAGCTTGAGATAGCTACTGTAACTGGGGTTGAAAAAGAGGGGATAGAAGCGGATGTTAAGATAGCCTCCGAGCTGCAAAGCATTCTTGAAAAGTTCCCCGCTGAGGAGTGTATCTTCGTAAGCGACGGGGCTTCTGACGACTTGGTTATACCCGTTGTAAGCTCGTTGGTTAGGATAGTTTCTGTCAGGCGGGTTATAGTTAAGCAGAGTCAAAGCGTTGAGCAGACCTGGCTTCTTCTAGGAAGGTATCTTAAGATGGCCTTTACTGAGCCTAGGTATGCTAAGCTCTTTCTGGGGATTCCAGGGGTTGTTCTTATGCTCATGGGGGCTATGCTGGCAGCTGGGATTGCAACCCTGCCTTACTTCTTCCTTCTCCTAGGTGTGCTGCTCATGCTCAGGGGCTTTGGGATAGACCAGCGGATAAGCAACTCTATACAGAACATAAGCAAGATTACTCAAATGGCTTCAGTGGCTCAGATGCGCTTCTACGCCTCCCTAGCCTCCCTCGCCATATTCCTAATAGCGTTATACGTGGGGATAGGTGCGGCGGTTCAGAAGTATGAGGAGGTATACGGCATAACGCAGGGGACGGATGCTTTACTCGCGTACCTGACTATAACCGCCCGTGTCTCAGGTGCTTTTCTAGTTGTCAGCATAGATTTTATAACGGTAAGCGTTCTCCTGCTCGTCATAGCTAACATGCTCTACTACCTCTTCATCAGGCACCCCAGGTTCTGGAGAACCATACAAGCAGGGATTCTTGCCATATGGCTCTGGGCTTTGTTGAAGAGGGCGGGGATTATTCTAGAGGCTCAAACTACATATTCTCCCACAGACCCTAACATAGCGTTGTTCCTGCTCACGGGGGTGCTGGGCGTGTTCACCCTAGCCGTAACATTCACGATAACCAGAACCCTGCAGAGAATATACGGCAGGCACTTCAGACGCGTTAAGAGGTGAAAACAGCTTGTTGGAGAGCCTCCTCAAACTATTAGGCGCTTACTGGCTCTACGAGAAGTGGCTCTATCGCAACGTCTCAAGGGGTCATATGCCTAGGCACATAGCCTTAATCCTAGACGGGAATAGGAGGTGGGCCATCCAACGGGGTTGGAAGCCTTGGATGGGGCATAGGTACGGAGCGGATAGGGTGGAGGAGATTCTGAATGACATATACGAGCTTGGGATACAGACAGTAACCCTCTATGCTCTTTCAACCGAGAACCTGAGGAGAAGCCCTGAAGAGCTTCAGCAGTTGTTTGAGCTTATCAAGGAGAGGGCCGAAAGGCTGCTGAAGAACCCTCTTATTCATAAGCGGGAGGTTAGGGTTAAGGTTCTGGGCCGTCTCCACCTCCTCCCTCTCGACGTTAGGGAGGTTCTTGAGCAGCTCGCTAAGGCTACTGAGAAATACTCTAAACATTACCTTAACATAGCAGTTGCATACGGCGGGAGGGCTGAGATAGTTGATGCGGTAAGGATGATAGCTGAGAAGGTTAAGCAGGGCGTAATAACCGTGAACAGCATAAACGAGAGGACAATAGAAGAGCATCTATACACCCACGGCCTCCCCCAACCAGACCCAGAGCTTATAATAAGAACATCTGGAGAAGAGAGGATAAGCAACTTCTTCCTATGGCAGTCAGCCTACAGCGAGCTTGTCTTCCAAGACGTTTACTGGCCTGAGTTTAGGCGGATAGACCTGCTCAGGGCCATAAGGACATTCCAGAGGCGGGAGAGGAGGCATGGAACCTAGAGGATATAATCTATTCTGGAGAGCTTAACCAGACCATCCCTCTCCACCGCGTATGTATCGCCTATTGAGAGTATCGTGGAGCTCTTAACTAATAGCTTGGGTTGTAAAGTTATCACAGCCCCTTCAGGTAGGAGCTCTTTGCTGTTTGGGGTTATAGAGGGTGGCTCAACCAGCTCTAGCCCAATACCATGCCCTATAACCCTAGATACCCTAGCTCCGCCTAGTGGGTTAAGCTTCTCTCTAAGCATGTCAAACAGCTCCAACGTCGGGGACCATGCCTTCACCTTCTCCGAGCACTCCGAGAACCACTCAACCAACGTATCGCAAAGCCTAGCAGCCTCTCCCCCCTCTTCATGGCCTACCGTCATAGTTCTAGTAAGCTTAGCGGCGTACCCCTTCTTAGAGGCGGTTACGGTCAAAGTCAGCGTATCTCCTCTCCGATATACCTCTCTACCGGGGGTTATAACGGGTGTTTCCGGTATTGCGTCAGCACCCCTGCGCATCAGCTCCTCGGTTACTACTGTTTTTACCTCAGATGCTTGGGAATCCCCCATCAGCAGGTCAAAAGCCATCTCCAAAGCCGACTCCACAGCCGCAGTAGCTTCTCTTATCAACTCCTTCTCCCACGCATCTTTCCTAGAACGTATCCTCCAGATAAGCCCTCCTGCAGGCTTTATAACCATGCTATGAGACGCGGCGAGCTCGCTATACTTCTCAACCGGCAGAGAGTCAACTCCTATGGTTATCCTTTTCTCCCTAAGCTCCTCAACAGCGGCCGCGAGGGGGTCGTATATTTCCTCCACGGGTGTTACGGATATTTTCTCAGGGACGCTGCGTTCAGCCTCCTCCAAGTATATCGGCTCTACGTAGAGGGTGGCTGCTCCATCTGATGAGATGAGGGCTATCCCCTCTCCCCCGTATCCCGTGAAATACCTTACGTTGGGCCTGCTGGTCAGGAGAATCAGGTCTAGGTTATTCTCCATCATAAGCTCCGCCAAGTTACCAAGCCGTGTGTTATGCATCTCTATACATCCTCACATATATTCAACCGGAGGTAAAAACGTTTTATTACCCAGCATGTTAGCTAGTATAACCGTTGTCAGCCCTGTGTATTTTGCGTGAGAAAACAATAAAGCCTACGTAAAGCAGTTACTAACTCTACCGCAGGGCATGGTGTATATTAAGAGGATCACGATTCAAGGGTTCAAATCCTTCGGCTCCAAGAGGGTTGTTATCAAGCTGGGGCCGGGGCTTACTGTTATCACAGGCCCCAACGGAGGGGGTAAGTCAACCGTTGTAGATGCTATCAAGTTTGCTTTAGGGGAGCTAAGCGCCCACAGCCTCAGGGCAGGACGCTTCTCGGAGCTTATACACGAATCCCCCGCCGAGGGGAGGCTCTCATCAGCTAAGGTCTCCCTAACATTCAACAACACAGATAAATCCCTACCCGTTGACGGCGACGAGGTTACGGTAACACGCAAACTAGCCAACACCGGCGAGAGCGAGTATATGCTTAACGGAAAACAAGCCTCACGCAACGACATACTAACAATACTCTCAGCAGCCAACATAAAACCAGACGGCCTCAACATAGTAACTCAGGGCTCGGTCATCGGGATAGCTGAGATGAACAGCAACGAACTTAGAAGGGTTATAGAGGATATAGCGGGGATAGCCGAGTATAAGAAACGGAGAGAGGAGGCGTATAAACAGCTTGACATAGCCGAGAGGAACCTAGAGGTAGCCAAAGCGGGGACAAGCGAGGTTAGGAACAGGGTTAAGCAGCTGGAGAGGGAGAGGAACCAGTACCTACGCCGCCTACAGTGTGAGCTGGAGTTGAATAAGCTTAAGACGATAAAGCTGAGGAGGGAGCTGGAGAAGCTGGAGAACAGCCTATCCGAGCTTGATGCGGAGACAGCCTCAGTTATGGAGAAGGTGGCCGAGGTTCAGGATAAGAGAGAGGAGCATATCCGCCGCAGGGAGGAGCTGGAGAGGAGAATAGCTGAGATAAACTCCCACCGCATATCAGCCCTGCAGAGAGCCGACGAGCTGGAGAACAAGCTCAACACGCTTAGGGCAGGCGTATCCACGCTACATAGAAGAAGAATGGAGCTGGAGAACAGCCTCTCGCAGCTCGCCGCCGAGGAGAGCATGCTACATAAGAGAAGGGAGGAGCTTAGCAGGAGAATATCTGAGACAAAAGCCGAGAAAGAGGAAAAAGAAAGAGAACTCCCAGGGACTGTTCAGAGACTCCAAGAAACCGAGCAGGAGCTTAGGGGGCTTCAGCAGGAGCTCAACAACCTAAGACAAACGCTAAACTCTAAGGAGCAGGAGATGCTTAGACTAGCCAACGAGCTTAGACGCTATAACATAACCGAAGACGGCCGTATATTGGTTCTAGAGGAGATAGAGCAGCAGCTGAAGGAGGTAAGGAGGGAGATTGAGGAGGTAACCTCAAGAATAGACTCGACGTATCAGCAGGTGAAAAGCTACGAAGAGGAGGAGAAGCGTCTCCTAGTAAGGGTTGATGAAGCCCAGCAACGGGGCGAGGAGCTTAAGGCAGTCAGAGAAAGGATAAAGTCTAGGATTGAGAAGCTAAGCAGCAGGAAGCGTATAGCGTCTGAGCACTTAAGGAAGCTGGAGCTTGTCGGAAACACTCTATCCACGCTACTCAACTCAATAAAACCAAAAAGCGATGGAAGCAGCCCGGCTGGGGATTTCCCAACCCTGAGGAGCTTAATCAAAACAGACCCTGAGAACAGTAGGATGTTGAACGCCCTCCTCAACTGCTGGCTTGACGCCTTGGTATGCTACTCACCTGAAGAAGCCCTAGAGCTGGCTAAAGCAGCTTCATCCAACAACATACCTATACGCATACTAGCCGTAACCCGCCATGCTGATGAGAATGAAGATAGAAACGGTATAGACATAGCAGGGGAGGAGGAGGTCGCTAGTTTCCTCAGGAAACTCTACAGGGACGTGGATGTCTTAGAATCAGTAGAAGAGCTGAGCCTAGATCACCGAGGCCGTGTAGTAACCCGTGACGGCGTATTCTACCAAGGCGGGGGGATGATATACGTGGCGGGCTCGGAGAACCCTGGCCAAGCCTTAGCTAGGGAGATACATAGCCAGCTAGCCTTAGTTGAGGAGCTTAAGAAAAAGGCCGTGGAGGCTATGCGGAGGATAGAGGAGAGGATGGGGGGACTGGAGGTTGAGGAGAATAACCTGACTGGGGAGATGGAGAGGCTGAGGCGTGAAGCTGATGAGGCTAGGTCTAGGATAAGAGTCTTACAGGAGAGGGTAAGGGCAGCAAGGGATGTTATAGCAGACTTGGAGAGGAGGAGGGAGAGGCTGGGCAGCAAAGCGGCTGAGCTGGAGGAGAGGGCACGTGAGATAACAGAGGCTAAACCAACCCTAGATAGCAAGGCCTCCACCCTCCGCAGCGTAACTGAGGAGGTCAACAGACTAAGGGCTAAGCTACGGGAGCTGGAGGAAAAAAACTCAAACATACGAAACAACCACAGCAGACTAAACTCCGAGGTAGCTGTAATGGAGAGAACCATACAGCTCCTTGACTCTAGGATAAGAGAGATGCTGAACGAGCTGGAGAGAATAGAGCCTGAGATTGAGAAGATAGCTGCTAAGCGTCTTGAGCTGTCTTTAAGGATTAAGGATGCTGAGCAGGAGCTGGAGGCTAAAGAGGCGGAGATAAACAGCTTATCCTCCGAGATTCAGAGGATAAGGAGAGAGGGGATATCGCTTGAGTCGGAGATTGAGAAGCTGAGAGCAGATGTAAGGGATGCGCAGGCTGAGATAGACAGGCTATCCGAGGAGAAGAACGAGCTGGAGAAACGCCTCAACATGCTCCGTATAGAGAGGGTTAAGATAGAGACGCAGGCCAACGTGATAAGGGAGAAGCTGACCCAGCTAGGGCTTCATCCAAGCTCAACGGCTGAAAACTCACTTGAGAAGCTGGCCGACGTGCTTATACCTGCGTTGGAGGAGGAGTTGAGGAAGCTGGAGGCGGTGAACCAGCTAGCCCCCAGCCAATACGAATCCATAATCCCCAACTATAAACTCCGCTCATCTAGGATAAACGAGCTAGAGATAGAGAGGCAGGAGATAATAGAGCTGATAAGAAAGATAGACGCTGAGGAGCTTAACACCTTCATGAAGACCCTTGAGAAGGTCTCCGAGAACTTCAGGTTCTTCTTCCACCAGATAACCGGCGGAGAGGCGTGGCTCAGGCTTGAGAAGCCAGATGAACCGCTTAAATCCGGGGTGGAGATGATAGTCAAGTTCATAGGCAAAACAGCCAGAAGCAGCTCAGCTGTAAGCGGAGGGGAGAAGAGCGTAGCAGCGACAGCCCTTATACTAGCCCTACAAGGCCTTACACCCGCTGAGTTCTACATATTCGATGAAATAGACGCCCACCTAGACATAAACTACACAGCAAGACTCGTGGAGCTGTTGAAGGAGATGTCTAAACATAGGCAGATAATCGTGGTTTCGCTTAAGGATGTTATAGCCGAGAGGGCTGACATGCTCTACGGCGTCTACATGAGGAACGGGGTCTCCAGCATCGTCAAGACCAGCCTAGAGGAGGTTGAAACCCTTGTCGGCTAACGAGAAGATAACCTGGATGGACTCCCCCTGGCGTATACTGCTGGATGTAACTAAGCTGGAGAGGATTAAGGTCTGGGAGGTTCAGCTGACACGTGTGTTAAGGGATTTTACGAAATACCTGCAGGAGAGGGGGTATGTGGATTTCAACCTCTGCGGCATAGTAGTTCTATCCGCAGCCACAATACACAGGATTAAAACCCAGAGACTACTCCAGCAGGACTCACCCCCACAGCCTAGAGAAGCCCCCAACTTGATTATACCGGAGCCGATACAAGTACCGTTCAAGCCGGAGACATACACAACAACCCTACGCGAGCTTGTGGAAGCCCTCCACGAGGCCCTGATGCAGGTAGTTACGGAAAAAACCAGCAGAACAGGTTATGTTGTGGAGGAGAGCAGGGTAGAGCTGGCCGAGTTCCTGATAAACTTCGAGGAGGAGCTGGAGAAGTTCATCGAGGAGATAAGGAGGATACTAGCGGAGCGGGGCTCTATAACGTTCAGCGAGCTTGTAAAGGGAAAGCGGAAGATAGACGCGGCTAAGACGTTTATCCTCCTCCTCTTCGCGGCGGCGAGGGATGTGGTGATTCTCCTTCAGGAAGAGGCTTCACAGGATATTATAATAACCCCTGGGTGGTGAGCAGCTGTGCAGCGGGGAGAGGAGGTGCTTAAGGTGTATGCAGAGGCTCTGCTCTTCGCATCAGATAAACCCGTTCCGCTGAAGATCTTGATGAACGTTATGGGTGTTAGGTCTAGGAAAAAGGCTAAAGAGGTTATGGCACGGCTTATGGAGGAGTATAGGAGCAGACACGGGGCGGTGGAGATAGTTGAGCTTGCAGGTGAGAAGTATTTTATGCGTCTTAGGCCTGATTTGACAGAGGCGGTGAGGCGTTACGTCAGCAGGAGGGTTCTCACCCACGGCGTCTTGAGGACATTATCCCTCATAGCATACTACCAACCCGTTGAACGCTCCACCATAGTATCTGTTAGGGGCAAGGACGCGTATAGGCAGATTAAGATACTCGTGGAACGCGGCTTGGTGGAGGCTGAGAAGACTGGGAAGACCCAGGTACTTAGGACGACGCAGCTCTTCGCAGAGCTTCTAGGCGTGGAGAACAACCCACAGGCGATAAAGAGGATGATAACCAAACTCGCCTCAGCCAAACGAAGCGGGGAACAAAGTTGAAAAAGTATAAAACCTTGCTCTGAAGCTCTTACCAGCTAGACGGGAGATGGTTCAGTGGCACTGGGACTTGCATAAGAAGAAGAGAACAGGCGGGGTTAAAGTTCCTTACAGGAAGAAACGCAGATACGAGAGGGGCGGGGAGATACACCTCGTAACCCTAGGCGAATTCACCACCAGGGTACGTAGAGTTAGGGGAGGGAACGTTAAGATTGGCGTAGTCTCAACCAGCTTCGCCAACGTAGTGATGAAAGATGGGACGGTGAAAAAACTACAGATAACAAGGGTAGTCAGAAACCCCAGCAACCGGGACTACGACAGGCGGAAAGTAATAACGAAAGGAGCTATAATAGAAACCCCTGAGGGAACCGCTGTAGTAACCTCAAGACCGGGGCAGGACGGAGTAGTAAACGCCGTTCTGATAGAGCCTAAATCCTCGTAAACCGCCCGCTATTTTGGTTTAGCTTTTAATCTTGGAACTTTACTAAGGTAGTTAAGCCATAGCCTCTTCCTGTGGGGTGTTATGGTATGGGTGAGAAGATAATCGGGATAGACTTGGGAACTAGCAACTCAGCCGCTGCCGTGGTAGTAGGCGGCAGGCCCACGTTAATCCCCTCAGCAGAGGGCGTTACGCTCTACGGCAAGTCATTCCCCTCATACGTAGCCTTCACTAGGGAGGGGCAGCTGCTCGTAGGCGAGCCCGCTAGGAGACAGGCAGTCCTAAACCCGGAGGGGACTGTAACCGCGTGGAAACGGAAGATGGGGACTGACTACCGCTATAAGATATACGGTAAGGAATACGCCCCCGAGCAGCTCTCAGCCTTCCTGCTGCAGAAGATTAAACGTGATGCAGAGGCATTCCTAGGGGAGCCGGTTAAGAAAGCTGTCATAACCGTTCCAGCGTACTTCAACGACAACCAGAGGCAGGCTACGAAGGATGCGGGGGCTATAGCAGGCCTGGAGGTGGTTAGGATAATAAACGAACCCACGGCAGCTGCTTTGGCGTATGGCTTGGATAAGATGGAGCAGGAGCTTAGGATAATGGTCTTCGACCTAGGGGGCGGGACTCTGGATGTTACTATAATGGAGATGGGGCAGGGTGTGTTTGAGGTTAAGGCAACCTCAGGGGATACGCAGCTCGGTGGGACTGACATGGACAGGGCTCTGGTGGATTACATAGTGGATAAGTATAAGCGGGAGACGGGCATAGACCTGCGGAGCGACGCCTCGGCCATGAACAGGGTAAGGGAAGCAGCCGAGAGGGCTAAGATAGAGCTGAGCAGCACAACCGAGACGGAGATAAACCTCCCCTACATAGCCTACGACAACACGGGGCCCAAGCACCTTTACATGCGAATAAACAGAGCAACCCTAGAGGAGCTGGTCAGGCCAATAGTGGAGAGATGCAAAGGCCCCATGATGCAGGCACTACAAGACGCCAAGCTCAAACCCGAGGATATAGACAAGATAATCCTAGTAGGCGGCCCAACAAGAATGCCGATAATCAGGGAGTTCATCAAGGAGGTTATGGGCAAAGAGCCTGAACGCGGAGTAGACCCTATGGAGTGCGTAGCCATGGGAGCAGCTATACAGGGGGCTATACTTGCAGGCGAGATGAAGGACAGGGAGATAGTTCTTCTAGATGTAGTCCCGCTAACCCTAGGTGTCGAGACCCTAGGAGGTGTTTTCACCCCGATAATAGAGAGGAACACCACAATCCCCGTCAGGAAGAGCCAGATATTCACAACAGCAGCCGACTTCCAAACCAGCGTAGAGATACACGTCCTACAAGGTGAACGCCCCATGGCTGCCGACAACATAAGCCTAGGCCGCTTCACGTTATCAGGCATACCCCCAGCCCCTAGGGGAGTACCGAAGATAGAAGTATCCTTCGACATAAACGCAGACGGAATCCTGACGGTAACCGCTAAAGACCTAGGAACAGGGAAGGATATGAGCATCAAGATAACAGCACCGCATAGGCTCTCTAAAGAAGAGGTAGAGAGGATGATAAGGGAGGCGGAGCAGTATGCTGAGCAGGACAGGAGAAGGAAACAAGAAGCAGAGCTACGCAACGAGGCCGACGCCCTACTCTATACAGTAGACAAAGCACTAACGGAACTGGGGGATAAAACACCGCAGGACGTGAAGAAAGAAGTAGAGGAGGCAGCTAAAGAGCTGCGGGAGGCCCTCAAAGGCACGGATATACAGGCGATAAAAGAAAAGCTGGAGAAACTGAGAAAGACAGCCCAGCGTATAGGCGCTACAATCTACGGCCAAGGCTCAGGATTCCAGACACCTACAGGAGAGAGACAGCAGGAAGACAGACAGCAATAACCTAATCAACCCCCGCTCAATTCTTAAGATTATCTGGTGGCGGAAAGCAGAATAAAAGAAGCATACCTTAACTTATGTAACGGATTTTAGATTACTACTTTAAAGTTGATATGTAATTCCTTGTTTTATTTTTCCTTAGACAGGGTGTACAGCTATGCCGTTTAACGGAGAAGATTACTACGAGATCCTAGGAGTCCCTAGGAACGCCTCTAAGGAGGAGATTAAACGAGCCTACCGCAGGCTGGCTTTGAAGTACCACCCAGACAGGAACAAATCCCCTGAGGCTGAGGAGATGTTCAAGAAGATCAGCGAGGCCTATGCAGTCCTCTCAGATGATGAGAAGCGTAGGATATATGATATGTACGGCAAAGCAGGTCTTCAGGGGCAGTACGCAGGCGCAGAGGATATATTCAGGGGGAGTAGAAGCGTCTTCGAGGAGATATTCAGGGACCTAGGCTTCGGGGATTTTGAGTCCATCTTCGAGAGGTTCTTCGGGGGCTTCGGCTGGAGGCCTAGAGAAAGAGAGCCTATAGCGAGTTTGGTGGATGTGGAGGTTACGCTGGAGGAGGTCTTCCACGGCGGTGAGAAGCGGATAGACCTTAGGCTCCGCGACGTATGTAGGAGCTGTGGTGGAACCGGGGCTGAGGCTGGGGGTTTGGAGATATGCCCCACATGCGGTGGGAGCGGTAAGAAGGTAACGCAGAGGAACGTGGGTTTCGCCTTCTTCACAACGGTAACTGTCTGCAACACCTGCGGTGGTTCGGGTAAGGTTGTTAAGAGACGCTGTAACGTATGCGGGGGCCGGGGCTACGTGGAGGTTGTTGATTCTATCTCCTTCCCAATCCCAAGGGGGGTGGAGGAGGGGGAGGTTATAGTCCTTAGGGGTAGAGGCGACCTTGACCCTGAGGCTGGGAGGAGAGGCGACCTGCATATACGATTCAAGATAAAACCCCATCCGGTGTTTAGGAGGGAGGGGAGCGACTTAGTCTTGGAGATCCCGGTCTCGCCCAGCGAGGCTGTGGTGGGGAGGAAGATAAGGTTCAGAACCCTAGACGGATACGAGGAGGTTAAGCTAAACCCCAACAGCATACACCAACCCATCATACTACGGGGCAGGGGCATGCCGAGGAGAAACGGAGGCCGGGGAGACCTGCTGGTATACCTGAGGATTAAGATACCTGATAAGCTGACGAAGGAGCAGCGTAGGATCTACGGGGAGCTGGCATCTATAGAGGCTGGGCAGATGGATGAGGAGAGGAGGAAGCTACTCAGCTAACATCCCCGGTTATCTTCTCAACGTACATGAGGGGATACCTAATCTCCTTTAGGTAGCGCATCCTGGCAGTAACCTCAAAACCGCCGTAGCTGACAACCACCTTAACATCCATAATCTCAGGGGTTAAAGTATCGTAGTCATACTCATGCCGCTTCCTCCCCCTCCTCGGTCTTATCCTAACCTTGACGCTCCTACGGTAAGGCTGCAGCCCAAGACATCTCTCCAACGCCTTCTCAACAGCTTTAGCTGCTAAACCCCCGGCTACAGGCAGCCCAGCGGCGGCGTGGGCCGCAACCCCAAGAGCTACTCCAGCCTCGAACACCGCCCTCTCCCTATCTGAGAAACCACGTGGAAAGAGGCGTTTCACCACCCTCTCAACACCGCCTCGCATGGCTGAAGAAACTAACAGGCCTGCTATAAACCGCTTACACCCTCAACTTAAGGGAGAGCCACCCCACGGCCATGAAGCCGGAGCATCCTCTCCCACCGGGGAAGTGATGAATTAGCTCAGTTCACAAGGGCGTAAGGGAAGACTTTATTAGTCCAACCCCCTTGTTAACGTTGATGGCTTATGGCTTCAGGTGGTAAGAAGATTACTTACGTCTCGCTGTTCGCGGATGAGAGCTTACACCCCGCCTATGAGGAGGCCCTGAAGCGGGTTGAAAAAGAATACCTAGGCAGGAGCTACCCCATGTATATAGGCGGCAGGGAGGTCTACTCCGAGGATGGGGAGTTTGAGAGCCGAAGCCCTATAGATACATCCATCCTAGTCGGTAAGTTCCAGCGGGGAGGTAGGAGGCATATCAGGGAGGCTATAGAGGAGGCTAAGAAGGCCTTTGAACGGTGGAGCGGCAGGGGATGGAGGGAGAGGGTAGCTGTGATGCGCAGGGCCGCTGAGCTTATAGATGAGAGGAAGTTCGAGATAGCCGCTGTTATAACGTATGAGGTGGGGAAGAACAGGCTTGAGGCGCTTGCAGAATGCTGGGAGGCCATAGACGCCCTAAACTACTACGCAAATGTTATGGAGGAGAATAACGGGTATGAGAAGGAACTAGGCCCCGGCGGCCCCGGGGAGCGGTGCAGGATGGTGGCCAAGCCCTACGGAGTTTGGGTGGTTATATCTCCGTTTAACTTCCCGTTCATGCTGGCTAACGGCATGATACAAGGAGCCCTGCTGACGGGGAATACAGTGGTGTTTAAGCCTACCAGCGAAGCCCCTCTAAGCGGCCTGATGCTATACAGGATATTCAGAGACGCTGGGGTTGAGGCAGGCGCTATCAACTTCGTAACAGGCCCCGGCGACGCGTTTGAGGATGAGGTTGTTACGAACCCCGACGTGGCTGGGATTGCCTTCACAGGCTCTAAGGACGTGGGTATGAGGCTTTACAGACGCTTCACATCATCCCAGCCCTGGCCCAAGCCGCTTCTGCTTGAGATGGGGAGCAAGAACCCAACCATAGTAACGGATAAGGCGGATGTTAAGAAGGCTGTTTTAGGCGTTATAAGGGCTGCCTTCGGGTATGATGGTCAGAAGTGCTCAGCAACCTCTAGGGTGTATGTCCAGCGGGGTGTGAGAGATAGGTTCGTGGATGAGCTGGTTAGGGAGACCAGCCAGCTCAAGATAGGAGACCCAAGAAGGAGGGAGGTTTTCATGGGCCCTGTAATAAACAGACGGGCTTATGAGAACTTCATCAAATACGTGGAGGAGGCTAAACGGGATGGTGGGGAGATTCTCTACGGAGGCGAGGTGCTGAAAGGCGGGGAATACGACAAAGGCTACTACGTCCAGCCAACTATAATAACAAACCTACCCAGAGACCATGAACTCTTCAAGAAGGAGCTCTTCCTCCCAATACTCCTGGTGGAGACCGTTGAGAGCCTAGAGGAGGCTCTGAAAGAGGCCAACAACACGGAATACGGCTTGACAGCTGGGATATTCTCGGAGGATGAGCATGAGATAAGCCACTTCATGGAGAAGATACAGTTCGGGGTAGTGTATGCAAACAGGCGGGGAGGGGCGACGACTGGAGCATGGCCCGGTGCACAGACCTTCGTAGGCTGGAAGGCCAGCGGAGCTACGGGTAAGGGGGTGGGAGGCCCCCATTACCTACTCACCTTCCTACGGGAACAGAGCAGAACAACCGTTGAGGAGAGTTGAGAGTAGAGAGGATTAGGGGTGATTTCCCACCCCTAGCTAAATACACCTACCTAGACAGCGCCTCAACAGGGTTAATCCCCAAAACAAGCTACGAAGCCGTTAAGAGCTTTATAGACGAATACTACAGCGAGGGGGAGAACTGGGACTACGTGCTTGAGTCGGTTGTGGAGTGCAGGAGGCTATTCTCCTCCCTTATAGGAGCGGAGTTCAAGGAGATAGCTATTCTACCCAACGTATCAACAGCATTATCCCTAGTAGCTCTCAGCATCAACTTCAAGAAAAACGATAACGTCGTAGCCGCCTCCAGCAACTTCCCCACAAACCTAGATATATGGTTCAGTTTAAGGAGAAGAGGCTTGTTTAAAGAAGTAAGGTTAGCAGAAGGGCTTGAGGATGACATAGAGAAGCTGATAGACGACGAGACTAAGGTAGTTTCCATAGACGCCGTAGGCTGGCTACGGGGCTATGCATACGACCTAAAACGGCTTGCTGCAAAGGCCCATGAACACGGCGCTTTATTCATCTCAGATATATTCCACGCAGCAGGCGTTATACCACTAGACCTACACCGGCTGGATATCGACATAGCCATGTGCGGAAGCTACAAATGGCTAAACGCACCGCCGGGGGCTGCATTCCTATACGTAAAGGAGGAGCTCCTAGATAAACTAGCTCCACCCGTCCTGGGGTGGATGGGGACGAGAGATTCTGTGATAAACAGGATGCTGAGGGGAGAACCTCTATTCGAATCCATGTTCGACGCCGAGAACCCGGAGCCTTCAGGCGATGCATCAAGATACGAGCTGGGGACGTGGCCTAGCATAACCGTGATAGGCTTGAGGGCCTCTCTCCAATACCATCTAAACCTAGACGAGGCGGAGAAACACAGGCACGTAACAAGCCTAGCTACATACACGAGGGAGCAGCTGAAGGAGATGAAGCTGGAGATAATAGATGAGCAGAACCCACAGGTCTCGGGCATAGTATCCTTCAAGGCTGAGAAACCGCTTATTCTGGCTGAGAACCTTAAGAGAGCGGGGATAGTAGTCTCGGCTAGGCCTGGGTTGGTGAGAATCTCACACCACTTCTACAACAGCTACGCGGATGTAGAAAAGCTGCTGACAGCCCTAAAGAAACGCCAAACCAAGTGAGGAGACGCCAGCTCTTTACTACGAGTCTGAGAACTCTCTCCCGCTGGTGATGATATGACTGGGGTTTCATATCCGAGTAAGGCCGACTTACTTAAAAGCATCCTCTATGTTCCTCTTCCTTCCTCTAACGCTTGTTAATTGTAAATTCTTAAAGCTTAGCTTTAGGGTTCTCAGCGTTGGCATGAGCGAAGATACGGATGTTGAAGACGCCGTAGCTGCTCTTAGGAGGGCCCTCTCAGAACCTAGTGAGGGGAATGTTGTTAACCTTCTTGAGGCTCTCCTCCCCTTCGCCCCGCCTGGCCTGGAGTGGGGGATTGAGTTCTCCTACTTGGCGGGGATAACGTATATGCTTGAGGACGGTAAGGTGCTTGCGGTTAGGGTTTCTAGGGATGAGTTCGGCCCTTTTATGCAAACCTCAGTAGCTAGCGTTGGGCTTGAGGCTGTACCCAGCCAGGCGTTGAAGCAGGTTGTGGATGACGTTGGTGGATTCGCCCATAGGGTGGCTAAGCACCTACGTAGCTGGCTGGAGAGGGCGCCTCCAAACCATCCTAAGCGGGGTAGGGTGGCTAAGCTCCTTGAGGCCCTAGAGAAGGAGGGGGTGGCGTGAAATAAGCTACCTAATCCCAGAGCTTGGAAGCCTGCTAAAACTAGGTAGGTTCACAAAAATCCTTAAAGCCATCATAATAATATCCGCAGTTATAACAGCAGCCTTAACATACATGCTCCTTCAAGAATCCCTAGGAACGGTATTTAGCGCCGTTGTATCAGCTACCGCAGGCTTCGTGGTTTTCAAAGCAGCTAGGCGTCTGCTGAAGCTATACTGACGCAGCTAGCGTAGTGCTTATGTGATTATAAGAACGCTGCAGCAGGGGTTTCCTGTTATAGATAAGCCTCACACCAGCTAGGTTACAGGTCAACACCTTTTAACCACCGCTTAAGGACATACCTAGGCATGGAAATAAGTGATATAGAGGTGACTGAGATAGAGCGGGATGAGCCATTAACTCTGTTCAGGGGGAGGGCTAGGGTAAACGGGGAGGAGCTGGCGTTTGAAGGGGTGGTGTTCAACAGCGTTGGAGGCCCTAACGTTAACGTGAGGCTGACGGATGAAAGCCGGGAGAAGCTGGGGAGGCTCGGGTTAAGGCCCGCCGAGGTTGAGGAGGTGGAGACGTCTATCCAGCTCTACGTCATACAAGGGGATATGCTGGTGAGGAAATAGCATGTCGGATGAGCAGGAGGTTCTTGAGACCATACTTAAGGTCTTTGAAGCAGGCCGGAACGGCGACGCTGATGGCGTGAAGATGCTCCACAGCGAGAGGTTTACCAGATACAGCGAGCTCCCTCCTCTCCATCTTCAGGGGAGGGATGAGGCGCTTAAGCTGAAGACCAGCCTATACACGGAGCTGATAGACTTCAAGTATCAAATAGACGACGTAAGTATAGTTATGCTCTCAGGCGATACTGCGTTGGCCACCTTCACCCTATCATACGAGGGGGTTTACATCTACAGCTACACTTTTGAGGGAAGGCCCTTCTCCATGCACGTCAGGTGTACGGTTGTGCTGGTTAAGGAGGATGGGGGTTGGAGGATACTGCATGAGCACTACTCTAGGTTGGATGAGCAGTAGCCCATGCCCTACCTACGGCTTGTTAGAGTAACAACCTCAGGAGGCGTTTTAGCCAGCTCCACGTAACCCTTCACGATATCCTCGTACCTGTATATGAAGTGCCTCCCGGCAGGCGGGCCGTCCACCCCCAGCCTAAGACTCTCATCATCCCCTAGGACTAAGCTGGTCTTCTCAGGGAGAGCTGGGCATTCATGCCGTATAACATCACCCACCTTAAGCTGATAAGCCTCTATAAACGGCTCATCACCTACCATGCATACTAGGACATACCACCTCTTCCCCTCCTCAGGAGGCGGGTAGAGGCCCTCCGTTGAGGAGAGGAAATCAGGCCCCCTCTTACCCAGCTTAACAAAGCCACAGCGCCTACACACCCAAGACTCTATCACCAGAAGAAGCTCCTTATTCTTGAAGAAGTTGACAGCCCCTTGGTATATGTATTCGTGTCCGCATCCGCTGCTCAAGGTGTTATTCCTCCTTCCGTAGTATAGCAACCTCGCATTTGGCTAGGCTTCTGAACCTCTCGGCGTCAGCCTCTGTACCTACTATGGCCCCGTAGTGCATCGGTATAGCCACCTTGGGCTTTATACTCTCGACGGCCTCCGCCGCCTCCTCAGCTGTCATTACATACGTCCCGCTTACCGGGAGGAGGGCTACGTCAGGTTTAAGTTCCCTCATCTCGGGTATGTTATCAGTATCCCCTGCGTGGTAAATCCTAACACCTCCTATCGAAACCACGTAACCTACGCCGTTATACTCCTTGGGGTGGAAAACAACCCCGGGTGAGCGGAATTTATTCACGTTGTAGGCGTGGATGGCTTCTACCGTTATGTCTCCGACCGTTGTTTTTTCTCCGGGTTTCACCAGCCTCACCTCCTTCGCTTTAACGTTTTTTACCTTACCTGAGCAGTTCTCAGCCGCTATAACCACCGTCTTATCCCCTGCTACTTTCTTGATATCATCTATGCTTAGGTGGTCGAAGTGGTCGTGGGTTATGAGGATTAGATCTGCTTGGGGCCCTCCTTTTATCTGGTAAGGGTCTATGTAAACCACTTTACCTCCGTAGGTTATCCTAAAACCGTCATGCCCAAGCCAGCTTATCTGTATTCCCTTAAAATCGTATGGCATAGCGTATGGAGTTGGGTAAAGGTATTCTTTAAGCCTTTAGCCTCCTCTAGCCCCTTAGCCTAACCTTAACACCCCCACCCATCCCCAGTTCATCAACAATCCTACGGGCAAGCTCCTTCAACAACCTAACCTGCCTATCCCTCCCTAGATGAACCAGATTCCAGTCACTAAACATAGGTGAGAAGATAACCTCTACAAACCCCCCATCATGCTTAACAACCTTAACAACCCAATCCAACAAACACCACCCACGGCTACACCTAAAAACAAACCCATCAACAAACCCCACCCTCCTCAAATCCCCCAACCCGCCTACAACACCGCCGCATACACACCTCAGCAACACCAACACCACCAGCAAAGCTCAGAGCTCAAGATCCCAATCACATATTCAGCCTGGTCAGACTCATCATCGCCGGATTATTCAACTCCGTCTCTCATTATTTAAGCTTCTTTAACCGCCGTGAGCAGCTACGTGGGTCATCGTTATTAGCTGGAGTTGATTTTTAGGGGTAGTTTTATTACTGAGCTGTGGGTTTGTTTTAACGTTATGGTGTCTGAGGGTATTGTTGTTAACGACGTGGGGAGTGTTAGGTATGTTACGTTTAACAGGCCTGATGTGTATAATGCTTTGGACTCGGGGATGCGTAGTGAGCTGTTGAGGGTTTTGAGGGAGTCAGATTCAGACGAGAGTGTTAAGGCTATAGTCATTACCGGAACAGGCCCAGCCTTCGCCTCGGGGGAGAACCTGCGTGACTTGATGCGGTATTACAAGGTCGGCGCTAGGCCCAACTTCAGGAA
>DQVM01000161.1 GCA_015661775.1 Candidatus Caldarchaeum subterraneum
CTTTCAATTCCTTTTCGGATTCAGGTTAAGGCATTTATTTTATGGTTTGGGTTTTATTTATACTTTTTGTCTAGTTTTTTCGTTGATAAGCGAATACGCATGTTTTTCCGGGGAGTTTTGGGTTTTCACTTTTCAGGCCCTTCTCTGGCGCGGCTTTCTTTATAACCCCTCCTGAAAAGCGTATTACGTCTAGAGCTATTGGACCGGGCGGGATTTGAACCCGCGACCTCCCGCACGCCAGGCGGGCGATCTTCCGCTGATCTACCGGCCCTTTATGGTGTTATTATTCTGTGTGGTTGTTTATTAACTTCATTTATAGCGTTAGCGTCTCTGCTGCTTTTGATAGTATTGTTAGGATTGGTGTGTGGAGGAAGCCCATAGCCACCACTAGGAATATTAACACGGCCATGGGGGTTAGCATGTGGAGACCCCCCTCGTGGGCTTCTGGTGTTTTTTCTCCGTAGAAGATTGCCCTTATAATCCTTAGGTAGTACCCCGCCGTTATTGCGGTTGCGAAGATAGCTATTACCGCCAGGTTTGTGAATCCTGCTGTTATACCCCCTGTGAATATCATCCACTCGCTCATGAATATCCCCAGCGGAGGCGTCCCCGCCACGGCTAGGCCCCCTAAGAGCATGGCTACCGCTGTTACAGGCATCTTGGAAGCCAATCCACCCAGGTTTCTTAAGTCCCTCTCGTTAAGCTCGTGTATTATCACCCCCGCAGCCATGAAGAGCAGGCCCTTAGCAAAGCCGTGGTTAAGGACTTGAAACAGCCCTCCCTGAACCCCAACGGGGTCGGCGGTTGCTACGCCGAAGAGGATATAACCCATCTGGCTTATGCTACTGTACGCAAGAACCCTCTTGACATCGTTCTGAACCATAGCCATAATACCTCCCCACAGAATACTTAACACCGCCAGAACACTTATCGCATAGCCTATTACAGCCAGGGTGAAGGGCATTATCCCCAGAACCAGCCGGGCAAACGCATATACCCCACTCTTTATCATAACCCCGCTCAGCAACACGCTTATAGGCGTTGGAGCCTCAGCATGGGCGTCGGGAAGCCAGCTGTGGAACGGGAAGATAGCCATTTTAACCGCAGCACCCAAGAAGATGAGAACCGCTATAATGGTTAGTACAGGCCTCAGCTCAGCACCCGCCCCGGAGGCTAGGTCCACCAGCTCAAATATGTTGAGGTTATTGAAGAGGGCGGCCAGCCAAGCTATCCCTATAAGCAGGGCAAGAGCCCCCGCGTGGGTGAACACGAAGTACTTAAACCCTATAACCCTAGGGTTTCCAGTCCCCCAGTAGGCTATCAACACGTAGGAGGGGATGAGCATAACCTCCCAGAAGATATAGAAGAGGAAGAGATTGGAGACCAGAACCACGCCCAACATGCCTGCGTGGAAGAGCTGAAGCAAAGCGAAGTAAGCCTCAACCCCATGCTCCCTCTCCATATACTTATGAGAATACACACTAGCCAATAACCCCATCAAACTCATCAACAAAGCGAAAGGATAGCTTAAACTATCCAAAACCAGACCCAAAGTAATCCCATACAAAGGAACCCAAGGATACTCCTCGTAAAAAACACGCCCCTCCAGAATACCGGGGAAAAACGAGATTATTATCAAGAAAGAAACCAACGTAGTAAAGTGGCAGAAAACAGCCCCCGCCCTCCACGAAAACACCCTACCAACCAAGAAAGTAAGAGGAGAAGACACCAACGGAATCAAGATGGCAAGAAGCAAGTAAGGCTGATTAAGAGCCTCCCCCGGGAGCATATCAAAAACCCTGCAAAGCCATTTTATATATCCAAAACACACGTGGATGTGAAGAGATGCTTAGCATACTCTGGAGAGGGGTCGGGGAAGAACTTTAAAAATAGTTTAGACCATTTTTGATTGCTGGTCTGGGTGGTTTGGATGGTTGTTGTTGAGGTGAAGCTGCCTGATATAGGTGAGGGGATAGCTGAGGGGGAGGTTGCTAAGTGGCTTGTTAAAGAAGGCGATCACGTAAGCAAATACCAGCCTCTGGTTGAGGTTATAACCGTTAAGGTTAATGTGGAGATTCCCTCACCCTATGAGGGGAGGGTTGTTAAGCTTCTAGCTAGCGAGGGGCAGGTTCTCAAGGTGGGGGAGCCGCTTCTAGTGATAGAGACGGCCGAAGCAGGTGAGAAGCCTGTAGAGGAAACTGCCCAACCTCTCCAAACAGAAGCCCCCGTTCCAACAGCAGCTAAGCCTAAGGCGCAAGTCCTAGCAACACCGGCGGTTAGGAAACTAGCCAGAGAACTCGGCGTAGACTTAGCTACAATACAAGGAACCGGACCCGGAGGTAGGATAACAGAGGAGGACGTTAGACGGGCTGCAAAGCCTAGGGTTGAGGCGGCTCCGGCAGCTACGGTAGCGGAGGCTAAGCCGGTTCAACGTATTCCTATCAAAGGGTTGAGAAGAATAATAGCAGACCACTTAACGACGGCTAAAAACAGGGCGGCGCTGGTTACTATCTTCGACTACGCGGATGCCTCTGCTTTAATCTCCTTGAGGGAGTCTCTTAAGCCCAGGGCTGAGGAGCTGGGGGTTAAGATAACCTATCTTCCTATAATTATGAAGCTCTTAGTCCCTGTGTTACGGCAGTATCCTATGGTCAACGCTAATGTAGATGATGAGAAGGGGGAGGTTATTCTCTTTCAGGAGTGTAACATAGGCGTTGCTGTAGACGCGCCTGAGGGGTTGACTGTTCCCGTTGTCAAGAATGTGGAGAGTAAGGATGTCTTTACGCTAGCCAGGGAGCTGGAGCAGCTGTCTGAAAAAGCTAGGCAGGGCAAGCTATCCCTCGACGACGTTAGGGGCGGGACGTTTAGTATAACCAACTACGGCGCTATAGGGGGTCTTCGGGGGACGCCGATAATAAACTACCCTGAAGTAGCTATACTGGGGACGGGTAGGATAGAGAAACGCCCAGTGGTTGTAGGTGATGAGATAACTGTGAGGCCGATAATGGAGCTGGCATTAACGGCTGATCATAGGATAGTGGACGGAGGGTATATGAGCGGCTTCCTAAACACCCTTAAGAAATACATAGAGAACCCCGGCTATGCTGCTATGGTATAGGTCTAAAGTCCTCGGCGGAGGCTTCACAGCCCTCATTTAACTCTGAGGCTCTTTAAAACCGATAAAATTAAGGTTGTTGATAAAACACTTTTACAGGGCTATCCGAGTAGAAACTGCAGGAATAGGAGGATTAGTATCGCTATCCCTATTATGAATCCGCTGATGTTTATGTTGCTTTCGCCTGTTTGTATGTTTCTGAATATCTGTACGAATGCTGTGGCTACTTTGGCTAGTGTGTAGTTGAATCCGTCTATTATCTTTACTTCTATGAACTTGTATATTACTGCTGATAGCTTGTCAAGTCCCCCTACTATGGCCTTGTAGTAGAAGTCGTCTATGTAGTATCTGTTTAGTAGGATTTTATGTAGGGTTGCTCCTACTGGGGAGAGCCTCACCGATTCTGGGTTTACTTTCCCTCCTATGTAGAAGATGTAGCCTATTCCTCCGCCTATCAGGAGTATGGCCGCTGATGATAGGTAGGTTAGTAAAGGTGGTTTGCTTGGGTGTATTCCCATGTAATCCGCTATGAGGGGTTCTCCGAACCCTATTACAGCTGCTGATGCTGCTAGTATTATGAGCGGTATCGTCATTACGGGGGGTGCTTCGTGTATGTGGTGGTTTTGTACATGGGGGCTTGGTGGTGCTAGGAAAACCTTGTACAGCCATCTGAGGCTGTAGATGAATGTTAGTATAGACGCGCCTATGATGAATAGGTAAGCTACTACATGGCCTGCCTCTAGGCTCGCTGTTATTATTATGTCCTTGCTCCAGAATCCGCTTAGTGGAGGAACTCCAGAGAGGGCAAGTATCCCTACTAGGCTTGTCCAGAAGGTTATGGGCATGTGCCTCTTAAGTCCTCCCATCTCATCCATGTTATTGGTGTGTACGGCGTGTATAACAGCCCCGGCTGCTAGGAAGAGGAGGGCCTTGAAGAGGGAGTGGCTTAGGAGGTGGAAGAC
>DQVM01000028.1 GCA_015661775.1 Candidatus Caldarchaeum subterraneum
AGAAGGTTCATGAAGTTATGCGCCTGCTTGGCCTCCCCGATTACGTATTTGATAGATACCCCCATGAACTGAGCGGGGGGATGAAGCAGAGGGTTGTAATAGCAACAGCCCTCATAACAAACCCTAAGTTGCTCATACTTGATGAACCCACATCAGCTTTAGATGTGAGTATCCAGGCCCAAATAATGAACCTGCTTAAAAGGCTTAAGAGAGAACTTAATCTTTCTATGATATTCATAACTCACGACATAGCGTTATCAAGCGATATATGTGATAGAATATGTGTGATGTATTCTGGTGAGATAGTGGAAGATGGTTATGCGGATTATTTACTTCCCTCCCCGAAGCATCCCTATACTCAGAAGCTGATAGCTGCTACTCCACGTTTACGAAGCACTACTAAACCCCTATACATACCAGGTTCTCCTCCTGACTTAACATCACCTCCTCCGGGTTGTAGGTTTCATCCACGATGCGAATACGCCAAGGAAATATGCAAAAACGTATCACCAAAGGGGTATGTTTTAGATGACGGTAGTGTAGTTAAGTGCTGGTTATACGGTGAGGATTATGGAGAAGATAGTAGAGCTTAGGAATGTTAGTATGTTCTTTAGATCTCGTTCTGGTTTATTGAAGAGTATCGTAGTTAAGGCTGTTGACGGCGTGAGTCTATACGTAGGCAAAGCCGAGACGCTTGCTCTGGTTGGCGAGTCGGGTTCAGGTAAAACAACTGTAGCTAAGCTATCCCTACGGTTATTAAAACCAACCGGAGGCAGGATAATCTTCGAGGGTGTAGACATAACGTATACGCCTGAGAAGGAGCTTAGGTGGTTCAGGAGGAAGGCCCAGGCAGTATTCCAAGACCCCTACTCCAGTATTAATCCGTATATGACTATACGGCAGATAGTGGAGGAGCCTCTTATACTACATAAGGTGGAGGGTGATAAGGTGGGGATTGTTGAGGAGGCTCTTGAAGCTGTTAGGCTAATCCCCGCTGAGGAGTATTTAGATAAGTATCCGCATATGCATAGCGGCGGCCAGAGGCAGAGGGTCGGTATAGCTAGAGCGTTGGTTCTAAAACCCATTTACATAGCTGCAGACGAGCCTGTCTCTATGATAGATGCATCCAGCAGGGCGGAGATTCTCTACCTGCTCCGGGAATTACAGGAGAAGCGTGGAATATCCTTTCTCTACATAACCCACGACATGGCTACAGCCCGTCATTTTAGTGATAGGATTGCGGTTATGCATCTAGGTAAGATAGTTGAGATAGCGGAGTCTAACGATATAGTAAATAATCCCCTCCACCCCTACACGCAGGCGCTTATAGAAGCTGTTCCTGATCCCAACCCAGCCAACAGGTTCAGGGAGCGGAAGACGGTAAGCGGAGAACCGCTTAACCCCGCCAACCCCCCTGAAGGATGCAGGTTTCACCCTCGTTGTCCCTATGTAATGGATATATGCAGGTTAAATGATCCGGAATTAAAGGAGATTAAGAAAGGACATTACGTCGCCTGCCACCTGTATTAACTTAGCCTCTTGTCTGCATAACTGGATGCTCTAAGACTAGGGTCTTCTCTACTTTATGGTGCTTTTTAACCGGCTTTACTCCTGTAATTCTCAACGCGTTGAGTATAACCGCCAACGACACCCCCATATCCCCTACCGCTACTGCAATCCATAAGGTTGTCAACCCCATGAATGTCAATACACCTAAACTGGCTTTAACCAATATGGAGGATATTATGTTCTCTCTAAGCCTCCTAGACGTTTTTATACTTAGGTCAACTAGATAGGGAATTTTAGTTATATCATCCCTCATAAGAGCTATGTCGGAGCTTTCTATTGCTATATCACTCCCAGCAGCTCCCATGGCTATTCCCACATCAGCCTTGGCAAGCGCCGGGGCGTCGTTTATCCCATCCCCCACCATAGCTACAGAACCGTACCTCTCCTTAAGTTTTCCAAGGATACGTAGCTTATCTTCCGGGAGTAGATTGGCATGCCACTCCTCTATCCCTAGCTTAGAAGCTACAGCATTAGCTACATTAGCGTTATCGCCTGTAAGCATTACTGTTTTTATTCCATGCTGCTTCAGGTGGCTAATTGTATATACCGACTCCGCCCTAGGGACATCCATTAAATAAACCGCGCATAGGATGTCTTCTTCATCGGCTAGTAGAATACAGGTTTTGCCGCTCTTTTGAAGATAATCTATGTCAGATGGAATTTCATAACCAAGGCTGGCAAGCCAAGACGGGGAGCCTACTAGGTATTGTTTAGCGCCTATAACTGCCTTAAGCCCCCTTCCAGGTATGTTTTCAAGCATCTTAACCTCTAGACGTGATGCCTTCTTATTTTCTGCAAAGCTAGTTACTGCCCTCGCTATTGGATGGGATGATATAGATTCTATGGAGTAGAGTATTGAAAGAGCTTCATGCGTTGATATCTTATTGCTAACTAGGATAAAGTCGGTTACAGTAGGTTTCCCAGATGTTAGGGTTCCAGTTTTATCAAATGCAACCGCTTTAACTCTGTTCATCTCCTCGATGTACATACCTCCTTTCACTAGAACCCCATGTCTAGATGAGGTTATCAGGCTGGAAAGTATAGTTACGGGTGTTGATATTACGAGGGCACATGGGCATGCTATGACCAGTAGCACCAGAGACCTATATATCCAAGTCTCCCAATCCTGCTGCAGTAGTAACGTGGGTATAGTGGCTGTGAGTATAGCCAGTACTATGACAGAGGGAGTGTAGTACTTAGCAAACTTATCCACAAACTTCTCAATTTTGGATTTTCTATTTCTGGCCTCCGAGACAAGCTTTAATATCCTATCCACCAACCTCTCGCCGCTTCTCTTAACTACCCTCACCTCAAGGTAACCATCTAGATTTTTACTCCCAGCATAGACTTTATCACCCGTTTTCTTATAAACTGGAATATACTCTCCAGTTATATGCGACTCATCGACTGCTGACGCACCGCTCACAACAACACCATCGAGGGATATTATATCCCCAGGCCGTACGGCTATAATCTCATCTACGTTAACCTCCTCCACGTTAACCTCTTCCTCTTTTTCACCTCTCTTAACTCTAGCTTTCTTAGGAGATAGTTTAAGTAAATGTTCAAGAGATTTATGAGTTCTTCTTATTGCTCCCTTCTCTATTGTTTCTGCTATGTAGAATAAATACACCACAGTAGCCCCCTCCTCGCCATGCCCTATGATAAACGAACCTGCAGCAGCTATTGTCATAAGAAGATTTATTGTAATTCTTTTTTCGAAAATTTTCTTGATTGCGTTGATTATTATCTCGCGGCCGCTGATTGCAATTACTAAGAGAAACAGTAAGTTGGATAATAGGGTGAGGTTTAGGTAATTTTCAATAATTAATCCAGTAGCTAGCATAATACCGGCTACTACTATTATGTATAGTTCTTCTTTGTTGATATATGATAGTAGCCCATATCCATGTTCATGCTGTTCTGTGTTTAACGTTTCTGCTGTTGAACAAACCTCGCAGTATTCTTCGTTTTTTCTCATTCTGCTTTGTGTTGATTAATAGTAAATAAATATATTATATCGAAATTTATTTGGAAAACTATTAGCAAAATATTAATAAATGAGCTTAGAGTTAATAATCTCGACGGGCATGCCCATAATCAGCATAACCATACCAGATGAACTCATGCGTCAGTTTGAGAAGTTCATAAAAGAAAGAGGATACTACAGCAGGTCTGAAGCCTTCAGGGATGCTATACGTAATATAATATCACAGAAAGAGGATTACATACCATCGTCAAGCGTTATCGCTTCCACTATAATGGCCATAACAAATATCGAGAATAAAGACGTAGATATGAAGCTAACGCAGTACAGAGATGAGTATGACGATGTCGTAGTTGAGAACATACACAGGCATATAGGGAAGGATTACTGCTTAGAAATATTCATAGCTCAAGGCTCTAGGGATAGGGTTTTAGATTTTCTATCACGTATCAGAAGCCTCAGAAAGCTTAGGCATGTCGACGCTGTCTTCCTTCCAATATACTACTGAGGGTATAGATAGTGGCTGGTAGGAGTATTCAAAGGGTTGAAGAAGGTTATACTAGAAGCCCAGCAGCTGCTTAGGGAGACTGGCGTAGAGAATCCAAGGGTTGAAGTTACTAAAGACCCAAGATACGGAGAGGTCTCCAGCTCAGTAGCCTTTGAACTTGCTAAAAAATTAAAAAAACCACCCCTCGAGATAGCTGAGGAGATAGTAAGTAGAATAGACTTCTCAAGGGCTAATGTAATAACCGTGGCTGAAGTAGCTAAACCCGGGTACATAAACTTCAAGATAAACTGGAAGCTGTTCGCGCAAGATATCCTAGATGATGTTCTAAAAAATGGTAGGGCATATGGGTTTCCGAATATAGGGGCGGGTAAGCATGTTCTTATCGAGCATACCAGCGTGAATCCGAATAAGGCTCTCCACATAGGGCATGCTAGGAATACCTGCTTAGGCGATACGCTTTATAGACTCTTCAAGAGACTGGGATACAGCGTGGTAATAGCCAACTACATAGACGACAGCGGCAACCAGATGGCGGATCTACACATAGCGTTTAAGAAGCTAGGATATAGCCTATCTCCTCCTAAGGGTGAGAGGTTTGATGAATACTGTGGGAGAATATACGCTGAAGTAAATAAAATAATAGAGAATAACGCTGATTTACTTCAGGAGAAGCGTAGGGTAATAGCTGAGCTGGAGAATGTAGGGTCTGAGACCTTTAAATTCAACCGGGAGATTGTTGATTTGGTTCTTAAGGACCAGCTCTCGACCTGCTGGAGACTTGGCGCTAGGTATGACATACTTAACAGGGAGAGTGATGTACTTGCTTTTAATCTATGGTCTGAGGTCTTCGAAAGCCTCAAGGAAAGAGGGTTGGTTTATTACGCTGAAGAAGGGCCTAAGAAGGGCTGTTGGTTGATTAGCTTATCGGAGCACCCTGTCTTGTCTAAGGAGGGGGATGAAGTTTTGGTAAAAAGCGACGGCACGACAACTTACGTAGCACGTGACATAGCTTATGCTGCTTGGAAGCTGGGTATCCTGCGGAGGGATTTCAAGTATAATAGGTGGGGGAAAAACCCCGATGGGAGTTATATACTGATTACAGAGATGGATGGTAAGGTTTCCTTCCCTATTGGTAAGGCTTCTCTCGTAGTTAATGTAATAGACTCTCGTCAGAAGAGGCCGCAGGCTATAGTTAAGTATGCTGTGGAGAAGCTGGGGGGTGGAGGTGGTAGTTACATCCACTTCGCCTACGAGGTTGTATCCCTCAGCAAGCGAGATGCGGAGAAGCTGGGGATATCCACTGGAGGCCGGTTCGTCCAGATGAGCGGGAGAGAGGGGATATACATAAACGTAGAGCCTGTAATAAACCTGCTTAAGGAAAGGGCCAAGGAGGAGATTCTGAAACGCCACCGGGACTGGAGTAGGGAGAAGATAGAGGATGTGAGCGAAAAGATAGCGGTAGCAACTATACGATATGAGTTGTTAAAGAGCGACGCTGAGAAGATGATAATCTTCGATAGTGAGGAGGCGTCTAAACTGGAGGGTGATACAGGGCCCTATCTACTCTACAGCTACGTAAGAGCAGCTAGGATACTTGAGAAAGCATCCATTAAGGAATTCACCACCACGCCGTATAACGAAGAGCTGGAGGAGGCTGAGAAGAATCTAATTAGGAAGATAGCATATATGCCGCTGATTATGGAAGAAGTAGCTAATCTCCTTCTAATTAAGAGAATAGCATCATACGCAAACGAATTGGCGAAAATGTTCAACGACTTCTACGAGAAATGTCCTGTAATAGGCTCTAAGGAAAACATAATGCAATTCAGGCTTGCTTTAGTGAAGGCGTTTAAGCAGGTGTTCGAGAACGTCTGCTCAGTATTGGGTCTTCCGCTGCCGGAGGAGATGTAAAGGATTGATAACCGTTGAGGGGAGTAAGAGATATGTTATACTGGCCGCTACCTCCCTAGCCCATTTCGTCAACGACGGAACTATGATAATCTTTCCGGTAGTATATCCTATTCTCATAGCCCCTGATTATGGTATGACGCCGCAGCAGATAGCTGTTCTGGCCTCTGTTGCCGCTTTCTCGTCTCTAATAGCTAGTCCATTCGTGGGGCGGGAGTCTGATAGGAGGGGTAGGTTCGCCTATATGTTATCTCTAGGCATGCTGCTGATGGGCGTAGGACTAGCTGGTTTCACATACTCACTGCTCATAATATCAGGAATTGCCTTGTTCTACGCTCTTCTCATATCAGTCTCTGTTGTAGGTGTGGGAAACTCTTTCTACCATCCCCTAGCGGCCACTGTAATAACCAAGACATGGCCACATGACAAGAGGGGAGCAGCCCTAGGAATAAACGGGATCTTCGGCAGTCTGGGAAGAGCAGCCTATCCAACGCTGACCATATTACTGCTAACCCTCTTTACCCTAGCTGGTCTTACGGCGTTTATCATCATAACCATCACAGCAGCAGCTGTAACATATCTCGCATTACGGTGGACGAGTTTAGATAGTATAGATGCGGATAGAAAGGGGCTTTTTAGAAAGGAGAACAAACAAACCCGTAATCCACTCACTATCTCCTTAGCGTATTCGGTTCTTCCTTTAACTTTGGTAGCCTTTCTAAGAAGCACGGTGATGCAGGGTGCGGTTCAGTTCATCCCCACCTACTTGGTTTTGGACAGGGGGTTTGCATACGATATGCAGCTTGGCTTTGTGGTGTCGCTTTTCCTAGTCATGGGCATAGTTGCCCAGCCTTTATTCGGTTTCTTAACAGATAAGATAGGGAGGAGAACCGCCTTAGGGGTTTCCATGGCAGGCGGGTCAGCGGCTTTACTCATGCTAATACTCGACAAGAACCCCTTCACTACCTTAGTTTACCTATCCCTCTTCGGACTCTTCATATACACGGGTTTTCCTCTATTGCTTTCACTGGCCTCTGATATAGCTGAGGCCGGGA
>DQVM01000025.1 GCA_015661775.1 Candidatus Caldarchaeum subterraneum
CCGCTCCGACTACTGGCACGACCTTTACAGAGAGGCCATCAAGGCTATTGTAAAGACCTTCAAGCTGGATAGCGAGCATCCAATAGGCGTGGTGGGACCCAAGCTCTTCAGATACCACGTCTGGCAGGATATTACCCTAGCTGCTGAGCACCTAGATATAGAGCCTCTACTACCTAAGCTCGGCGAGAGGCTTAAGGCAAACCTAGGGCCTAGGGTTGTCCATCCGTTCCTCCCTTACAGCAACTGGCGCTCCCGCAGGTGGGGTTATTACCATAACGGCGGCTTCTGGCCTTGGTTCTCCAGCTTCCACGCCCTAGCGCTATACAGACACGGCTACGTAGATGAGGCATGGCAGCTGATGGAGAAAACCATAAGGTACTGCCTCTACGAATGGGCTGAACCCACGCGAGGGGAGGTGAAAGGCCCAAAACCCTTCAGAACAGGATGTGCAGCAGCTTTGTATGCGTTATTCAACTTTAGAGAGGGAGTTAACTAGCTTCTTATACGTATCCGTTATCAGCTCAGGCATAACCTTAGTTCCCGATACTACGGTCATAAAATTAGTATCACCGGCCCACCTAGGAACTACGTGGATATGAACATGCTCAGCTATCCCTGCCCCCGCTATCCTCCCTATATTAGCTCCAACGTTAAAACCATGCGGATTCATGGCATGCTGCAGGGCTTTTATACTAAGTGCAACCAGCTTCATAACCTCCATACCCTCTTCATCGGTCAACTCAACTAGGCTGGGGACGTGGCGGTAGGGTGAGACCATGACATGGCCTGTATTGTAAGGATAAAGGTTCATGACTATAAACGCGTATCTCCCTCTCTTCAGGATTAGGTTCTCCTCATCCCTGTTCTCCCTTGGTTTTACGCAGAATATACACTCCTCCTTATCCTGCTTTGAAGACTCTATGTAGCTCATCCTCCAAGGGGCCCATAGCCTATCTAAATCCTTCACAAAGAAAATACTAGATATGCATATATTTAAGAGATTAACTTGAGCTGTTTTCCTAGTAGCTTCCCGAACCAGTTTTTGTCTATCCTTACTTTTATGCTGAGCAGCTCGTCGGAGTATGCTCCTTCCTCTAGGAATGAGATGAGGGTGTAGATTGGGATTACCGGTATTCCCTTCACTATCCTGTTGTCAGGTTCATGTAGTGTTAAGACCGCAGGTGTTAATCTGACTGTAGTCTCTTCGTTTGCAGCTATTCTGTTTAGAAAACGGCCTAAGGCGTATGTCCTCTCAGCCTGTTTATCTGCTATCTCCAGCAGAGTCTTCCCTGAGAGCCTTTTCTTCCATCTCTTACAGTCGAAGATGAAGGCGTTGGATTCCCCTGCAGCAACTACGTCAACCTCGTATCTTCGTTTATCCACTTTATACCTTAGGTTTTTAACCGTCTTTAGCCCGTATCTTGATGCTATCTCAGATACGTACTCCTCCAGCTCCCGCCAGTCTAGGTATCTAGCAGCCCTCTCGGCGTCGTAGCCCAGTTTAACAACCTCCAGCATAACCCTTATCCTATCCGACGGCGTAACGTCCTCTAAGTTTAAGCCGTATCTCCCCAGTATCCCGTCTACCACCTCTCTAGATATGTTAGCCTGCTCAGCAACCGTTGAAGCATCTACTTTAGCTTCTCCCCGTGATGTAACTTTGAGAAAAGCCAGTAGGGTGTTTACTGTAGATGCTGTGCTCATCTAAACATATCCTCCTCCTCAGGTCTTATTATCTCCCGGGCTGGTTTTTCTCCACGTTCATACCTGTAACCCCTTATAACCGCTGCTGGAGTCCCTTCATCAGCCTGGCCTATCACGAGCTCAGCCGCTGAAGCTAGCTCGTCTGCTACGCAAGTTACTTTAGAGCGGAGCTCCCTGCCGTAGAGGTCCTTCTCCCCCCGCCTGTCCCAGAGAGGCTCTAGGCCGCTGCATCCTATAGCTATATTTATCGTCCCCCTTCTAAAGGGCCTTCCATGAGTATCACATATTATTACAGCCACATCTAAACCCGTCAAATCCCTTATCCTATTCCTTATCTGCCGGGCGCTTTTATCAGGGTCTTCAGGTAGTAAGGCCGCTTTCCCCTCACCTACGTTGGATAAATCAACACCTGCGTTGGCGCATACAAGCCCGTGTTTGGTCTCAGTTATTATCACGCCGCCTTTCACCTTAACTATCTTCCTAGAGCTACGTAGTATAACCTCTACGTGCCTAGGGTCTTTACCCGTTAACGCTGCTAGCTGCTCAGCATGTTTAGAGACGATGATATCATCCAAGTTTACTACATTACCCTCTGCCTTTGATACAATCACCTGCGATACCACTATGATGTCATTATCCTGAAGCTCTATCCCCTCTCTCCTGCATGCGTTGATGATAATCTCCCCTACGTCGTCTCCGTACTTCACCTCAGGGATTCCCCGTATGGGTATTATTTTTATCATCCGGCGGCTCGGGAGATTAGTTTAAGCTGGTCTTCTAAAAGATACCATGTTACAGCCCGAGTTTGTCTAGTTTTTTCCTCACCCTAGACGGTGCTGAGGAGGTTCTGAACTTAACAACATC
>DQVM01000107.1 GCA_015661775.1 Candidatus Caldarchaeum subterraneum
AATTTCATCCTTAATTTTTCTGTTATCAGTCTCTTTTTTACTACGACTCCTAGCATACCCAAGCTTACTTAGTTACTTTTGATAAAACCCTTAGATGCATGGATAATGAAGGTTTAGGCTCAGCTAGTGTTTGGATTAGCTCCGCTAACTGTGATTCCCTCTAACATGGACACGCTTTATATATGCCTAGCTGTGATTTTCCATGATGTCAAGGAACCTCACGCCCCTCTCCGTGATGTAGTAGCGGAACGGCTTCCCCCTCCTCTCAACCAGCCCCTTCTCGTAGAGTATCTTCATAGCCCTGGCTGTATGCTCCCTGCTGCGGCCCAGCAGACGGCTGATGTCACTTGACGTCATCCCCTCCCCCCTGGACTTCAGGAGCTTTAAAGCGTCTATCGCCACGTTAGGTACTACAAACCCCTGCTGGTGGTTTTCTTCTTCATACCCGTTCTTAGGCTCTGCTCCGGCTGGGGGTGTTGCGTGTTGTGACGTCACGATTCTTCTGAGCAGGAGTATGTAGATTAGGGTTTGGGCTGTGAAGAGCGCCGCGAATATTATGGTTTCTTGTTCCACCAATTTTTTCAGGTTTTCTGTATCTGGCGTGTTATTATTTTTTCTCTTTGGTTTTGAGTAGGTTTAGGGCGTTTCTTAGGCTTTCTACGTCTCCTTCATGTAGTAATTCGCCTATTTCTAGTATCCAGTTGATGCTGGGTAGCTTCAGCATTCCTAGGTATGCTGCTAGTATTACTGTGAACATGGCTTCGGTGATATTCTTTATCGCCTGTTTCCTTATTCTGGCGTATGCTCCTTTCGTGAGCTTTAGGAGCCTTGCCCTTTCTTCGTAGCTCATCTTAAGCTCCTGCTCTTGGGTTGTTAGGTCTAGGAGGAGAACCTCCATCTGCCTTCGGGTTATTGAGGAGTTTCTTAGCAGCGTGTTGAAGACCGGGTCTTCCGCTAGTTTGAGCCACGTCTCCCTGATTCTCTGCTCCGGGGGTTTCATGCCCTGTTCCCCGCCTTATGTTATACTGTTTTGTATACGGTTGTTTTAAACCGTAAATCCTATGCGGTGCTACGTAGCGCTTATCGTGGGAATTCTTAAATCCAGTACATGGGTAGCATTATTGCTGGGAAGGTGAGAGTTTGAAGAAGACTCAGCTTATGTTGGCCTTCTTTACAGCCGTCTTATTACTAACCATACTCCCAACAGGCTATGCTCAGGGCTTCTCCTCAATGCTGGACGATTCCATACTGAAGTTCAGCCTCAGCTACCCCGCTGAGGTTAGGATAGGCTCTTGCTTCCAGCTGGTCTTCGAAGTAACCGCCCTGAAGGATAACGTAGGTATTGACGAGATAAGGCTCACGGTAATATTCGTCCACGACTCCACCTCCACAACCCTGCTTGACAAAGTGATAGCAAGCGACACCACGCTTAAAAAGGACAAAGATATATTCTCTATATTCTCTATCTGCGTACCCCGTAGAGTTGCCGCAGACCCAAGCATATTTGCAGTCCTATTCGCCAACTATACTAGGGATGGGGGTGATTACAAGCCGTTGACCAACCGCTGGCTCTTAGCAATAGCTAGGGAGAAGACATACGACCAGCTCGCCGCTGAGCTTGATAACGCTAGGAGGACGATAAGGGATTTGCGCATAACTGTGGCGGAGCTTAGGGATGAGATAGACCGGCTGCGGAGGGAGATACATAGGCTGGAGAACATGCTGGAGGATGCTAGGCTGGAGATAGCTAGGCTGGAGGGGGAGCTGAGCAACGCCGACGACAGGTATCAGCAGCTCAAGCAGGACTATGAAAAGCTATCTGGAGAATATGAGGAGCTGAGCCTGCTCTACGCCGAGACGACGGCTGAGCTGAAGGCCCTGCAGGAGAGCTACGACAGGCTGAGCGGGGAGAAGGACGCCCTAGCACGGGACTACGACAACCTGCTACGGGATTACCGCAGCCTAACAGAGGACTACGCAGCCCTGCAGGCCTCCTATAACCTGCTGAAGGAGACCTACGACAACCTAAGCAAGAGGCATGAATCAGCGGTAAAACAGATAGGGCAGCTCCAGTCCCAGCTGGACGACGCCAAGCAGGAGTACCGGATGCTGCTGATGAACTACGAATCCCTGAACAGGGAGAACGCCCTAACAAGGAGCATAGCATTCATGCAGGCATTTGTACTGGTGGCGGTGGCTGCTATAGTATCGGCCGCATATTATCTACGTAGGCGCAGGACACCTGAAGCGGGTCAGCAGCCTCCTCAACCCGCTGAAGCTCCTAAACCCCCAGCAACGCCTCCATCCACAAGCGTTGACCAGGCACAGGCGGAGCAGCCAGGCCAAGACCAGCCCCAGCAACAGCAGGAGGAGAGCGGGAAACGGGTTCAGCGTATGCTCTCAGGCAGGAGGGTTACAGTACCAAGCGACTTCGTCTCTAGGCTGGGGTTGAGGGAGGGGGATCAGCTGCTGGTTGAGGTTAAGGAGGACTATGTAGTTATAAGGCCCTTCCACGAAACGAGGCAGAGGCAGCAGGAGAGCGGAGCGAGGGAAGACGGGGATGAAGCTAGTAATACATTAGGCCCTGGACATGGTCTCGCCTCATAAACTTAGTCATTATTTTTAACGCGGCTAGGGCTGTGGGTGTTATTAGGGCGAGTGTGTAGTAGCTGAGGGGTATGGTTACCTCTATCCTCTCATCTTCCCCGTCTAACCCCGCTTCTACAGCGGGGAATAGGCCGTAGAGCCTCACCTTAGAGACGTAGCCGGTGACTAGTATGTTGCTAATCTCTCCAGCTATGTTGCTGGCAGTTGAGTATTCAACCACGTTATCAGAGGGGCGTATAAACTCAGCCACGACTGCGGGGGCTGGGATGCCTAGGGCATCCTTAACAACTACGGTAACGTTCTTAACGTCCAGCGTAACCTCAGCCTCTGCTCCATCCACCGTAAACTCCCTCCCCCGCCCTACGTCAACCCCTCTAAACACCGCCTCTAAAACCACCCACCTACCCTTCTCAAGCCATGTCTGGAGCCCGCTCCTAAGCTCCCTCACCTGACCCGATGGGCCCTCGGCTAGCACGGTAACGCCTACATCAGGTCTGAAGACTAAGGTTACTAGAAAGGCCTCCCGATAGACGGCTTCAACCACCACAGGGCCTGTAACAACTATCTCGGCTATGTTCTCATCCCCTAAACCCCTGGACCAGCCCACGAACTCCAGCCTCCTGTAACCGGTTAGCTGAACAACCTCCGGAGCCTCTACGCTGACCACCCCACCCTCGGGGACCCACATCACCTTATCATCCAACGGCCTTGGGTAGAGCACCCTTACCGCATGCTCCAACCGCCACTCCATAACCAGCTCAAGCGGCTTGGTGACTACTACGCTAATCCTCCTAGCGGGGCTCTCGGCGTCACCGCTCCATCTTAGGAAAACAGCCTTGCTGACGTTGGAGAGCATAACCTCCTTGGGGGCCTCTAAGACCAGCGAAACGCCTCTCCTAACCCATACATCGCCTACCCCAACCTCGTACTCCGACAAAACCCTAACAAGATACTCAACGTCGTAGAAGACGGTAACGTTCAGGGGTTTATCAACCATTAAAACTAACCTAGCCCCCGGATGCTCCAGCTCTCCTACATACCAGCCCCTGAGCTTAAGCCTCGTCATGTTACCTAGGTTTATTATCTCTGATGCTTCTAACGTTACGTTTTCATCCTTAGAGACCCAAGTATAGTTTACAACCCTTAACGGCTCGTATAAGAGCTTGACTAAATACTGGACTCTCCACAGCGACTCCGCGGCCAGCGGCCTAGTGGCTACAACCCTTACGCTGCTCCCGTTGAGTATCTCGTCTCCTATCTTAAATCCTGTGAGGAGAAGCCTAGTTCCGTTCCCTAAGTTGATGACCCTCTCCTCCAGCGTTATGTTAACCTGCGACCCCGCGTCTGCCCAAATCTCTTTAGCCACCTCACCGGCGGGGGATGTTACCCTGATGTTAAACTGGAGAATCCACACGGCTTGGGCGGTGAGGGTATCGTTTACATACAACGTGAAGCTGGGGGCTGTTATGTTTAAGCCCTCCCAACCTGCGAAGCGGAGCCTAGTTACGTTGCTTAAGTTAATTATCTCAGGGACGCTCACCTCCAGCTCCTCCCCCTCGTCAAACCACCCCACCACGTCTCCAGCGTAGGCTGTTGTTATGTTAATCCAATACTGCTTAACGTAACGCTGTATAAGGACGAGGTTTTCCCTCGGCTTTATCGTGAAGCTTGTAGAGGAGCTTACCATCATGCCGTCCAAGAACCAGCCTACGAACCTAAGCCTCTCCCGCTCCGTCAACTCTATTATCTCCTCGGCCTCCAAGGTTATCTCCTCTCCGGGGTTTATCGTTATCCTCTCCAGCTCGGTAGAATACCCGCCCACCACCCTGATTATAGTCACCGCAATAACTATCGGGTTACCTCCCTCGTCCAGCAGGTATTGGAAGGGGATACCGCTGGGCAGGGCCGCTGAGTGAGGTGGGGTTTTGAAGAAGCCATCCTTAAGCCATCTATAAGCCTCCGCCAGCCCTACTAGGTCAAGCGTGCTAGGCCTAGCCTCCGGGACTACGTAAGAATACATAAGGTCTTGGTAGTAGGACGTATGACCCAGCCCTAAGGCGTGTCCAACCTCATGGGCTACGACGACCGAAGCCACTTCCAACCCATACCGGTCAATACACTCCCGTGAAACGGTTATTTCAGCTTCTAGAATCATGTTATTGACGGGGTTGAAGAGGTAGTTGGTTACGCCGCATCTCTCATCACCCAGGGAGCTTACGTAGCGTATGGTTACGTCAGCATCCTCTAGGTTTAGCCCTACTTTAATACTGAGCCTGTTTAGGTAGTTATAGCCGTATAACGCTGTGAAGACCCCTATAGACCTGCTCCACCATAAAACCCCCTCTACAGCCAGGTTGTCCAGGAAGACGCTGCCGCTGGGCTCCACTGAGAAACGAACCTCCTCAACTCCCCACGCCCCCAAGATTGGGATAACACCGACGCTGGCAGCAGCCTCGCCCTCAGCAACAGCAGGATACTGGAGCGGGGTAGATCCTCCTGCGTCTAACCCAGCCGGCGGGAGAGGGGATAGGCTGAGCAGCGTAAGGATTAGGATAATACATGAAACCACCCCCATACGCTCCCCTCCCCTTAACACCGCGCATAAACCTAATGAGGTGAACGGTTTTAAGTGTATAACAAAAGATACATAACGTGGTTATAGGGTGTTAATGTGGTTAGAGGTGGGTTGACCCTAGAGGTTGAGGTAAACACCAGAAAACCGGTTGAGGAGGTCTCGCTGAGCTACGCGGAGATTAAACGCTACGGCCGCCACCTTATAATCCCCGAGGTAGGTCTTAACGGCCAGAAGAAGCTGAAGGCGGCCAGCGTCCTGATAGTTGGGGCTGGCGGACTAGGCTCGCCCCTAAGCCTCTACCTAGCGGCGGCCGGCGTGGGGAGAATAGGCCTAGTGGACTTCGACAGGGTTGACTCCAGCAACCTGCAGAGGCAGATACTCTACACGGAGCTTGACGTGGGCAAGCCGAAGCTGGAGGTGGCTAAAGCCCGTCTAGAGGCTATGAACCCCTACATAGAGGTGGAGACCTACGAGACCAGGCTAACCAGCGAGAACGCCCTAGAGATTATGGAGGACTACGACGTCATAGTGGATGGGACGGATAACTTCCCCACGAGATATCTAGTAAACGACGCCTCCGTACTGCTGGGCAAGCCAAACGTATACGGGAGCATATTCAGGTTCGACGGGCAGGTCTCGGTCTTCTACGCCAAGCACGGGCCCTGCTACAGATGCCTATACCCCGAACCCCCTCCACCCGGCCTCGTCCCAAGCTGCGCCGAGGGAGGTGTTCTAGGCGTCCTCCCCGGGATTATAGGGGCTCTGCAGGCTAACGAGGTGATTAAGCTAATCCTAGGCGTGGGTGAGCCTTTGATAGGCAGGCTTCTGCTCTTCGACGCCCTGCACATGAGCTTCAGGGAGCTTAAGGTGAAGAAAGACCGCAGCTGCCCGGTCTGCGGCGAGAACCCGAGGGTGAGGGAGCTTATCGACTACGAAGCCTTCTGCGGCCTCACCCAAGAGCAGCAGGCACAGGCATCCACCTTCCAGATAACACCTGAGGAGCTGAAGGAGAAGCTGGAGAGGGGCGAGAGGATAATACTGCTGGACGTAAGAGAGCCTGTGGAGTATGAGATATGCCGCTTGGAAGGCGCTACTCTAGTCCCTCTCTCCAAGCTACCTGAGTATGTGAACAGGCTGAGCCAAACCGAGGATATAGTGGTCTACTGCCACACGGGTATGAGGAGCGCCATGGCGGTTAAGCTGCTGCGGGACCTAGGGTTTACGCGGGTGAAGAACCTAGCGGGCGGGATAGACGCATGGGCTGTAAGGATAGACCCTAAGATGCCCAGATACTAAAACAACAACCCGTTTCCCCCTCCTAACTCCCAACCCTCTCTTATCACCCCTCCGGTTTACGGAGAGGCAGGATGGGATACCGGGTTCTGCATATAGGGGTTGACGACACAGACTCCAAGGGGGGGATGTGCACAACCTACGTAGGCGCAGTCGCCAGGGATAGGCTCCTCTCTCTAGGGTTGGAGGAGGCCGACTACCCAAGTCTAGTCAGGCTTAACCCCAACTGCCCCTTCAAGACTAGGGGAAACGCAGCGGTGGCTCTGCATATGAGATGCCCCGCAACGCTTGTGGATGAAGCCTTCAAGGCTGTTGTGGAGGTTGTTGAGGAGCTATACGAGAGGGGGTATGGCGATACACAGCCTGGGGTTGCTATGCGCTTAGGCGGCTCTACGCCGGAGGAGCTTAGGGGCTTCGCGTACAGGGCTGTTACTGAGCTTGTGGAGCTTGATGAGGCCCTTAACCTAGCTGAGAGACATAACATACGCATACATAGGATAAACGGGGGCCGTGGGGTTATAGGGGCGCTGGCCGCAGTAAGCTACGAGCTGGGCGAACACACCTTCGAGGCCATAGCTTACAGAACCAGAGACAACTGGGGGACTGTGAGGAGGGTTGACAGGCAATCCGTCTTCGAGATGGATAGAATAACCAGGGGGAGAACCTTCGATAACGTGGATTACGAGGCGGGGGAGGTTAGGGTAACCCCCCACACCCCATGCCCCGTCCTGGCGGGTGTTAGGGCTTTAACGGCTGAAGACGCCCTGCGGGGTCTGGGGATGATACGCTTCCTAGAGCCGGTTGAGAGGGTTGTAGTTTACAGGACGAACCAAGCCACCGACAAGCATCTAACAGCCAGGAGGATAGAGGAGTTAAAACCATACGTGAACGCTGTTGTTGAGGGGGTTGTTTCAAGCAGGCCCTCCACGATAAAGGGAGGGCATGTTTTCTTCAAACTAAGCGACGGGACAGGGGAGGTGGTGTGCGCAGCCTACGAGCCTACCAAAACCCTGAAGAAGATAGCTAAGCAGCTTATACCCGGAGATAGGGTTAAGGCTATGGGAGGCGTAAAGCCTAAGCCTGAGGGGCTCACACTAAATTTAGAGAAGCTGGAGATCCTAGAGCTCGCCGAGCTCACCGTCGAAAAACCCCCCGTATGCGAATCATGTAACCGAACGATGAAATCCAGAGGGAGGGGTAGGGGGTATGAATGCTGGGGCTGCGGCTCAGTTAAGGGTGATGCAGAACGTAGGATTGTTAAGCTGGAGAGGGGTGTGAGGCCTGGAATCTACGAGGCGGCTGCGTCGGCTAGAAGGCATCTATCTAAGCCGCTGGAGCTATGTATTAGGGGGGTAAAAAGAGGGGGAGGAGAGGGTTCAGCTTGTTACGACTAACATGGTGAGCGTTGACCTTACTTTGTCCAGCCTCCTTATGCGCCAAGATACTATCTCCTTTAGCTTATCCATGCTATCCGCCTCAACCTTAGCTATTATGTCATAAACTCCATAAACCACGTAGGCTTCTCTTACGTTTGATATCTTCCTAAGCTCTCCTATCACCTCCTCCTCAGCGCCTATCTCGGTGTTGATTAGGACAAACGCCATCGGCATACTAGACCACGCAAATACGGGTATTGAAGCATTTTATAAGCTTTACAAATCCATCAGCTCCGCTAAGAGGAGCGCAGCGAAGACTAGGAAAGCAGTTCCAGACGCTATAGCCAACGCAGACGCAAACCGTTGGCCTAGAATCACCCTACTGTAGTGGGCTGAAGTAACTAAGAGACCTTTAACAAGTAGAGTTGATGATAGCATGGCGAAGGCGAAGACCCAGTAAGCAGCCCCGCCTAGGCTTCCCACTCCCCGGTCCAGAACCGCAGAACCTACTGAGATGAGCCATATTATGAAGGGTGGGTTGGCTAGGGTTAGCGTAAATCCCTTCAACGCAGGGTTGCCCGCGTTCATGCGTGTAACTTTATCCCCCGGCTTCGCAGCGCCCATCCAAGCGGATACGGCCAAGGATACCAGAACCGCAGCTCCCAGTAGCTTGAGGAAGAACGTGAAAACCCTAAGGATAGCCGCAAACCCTATGAAGAGGGCCGTGAGCAGTATAACCTCCCCCAGCAATATGCCTATCAAGACCCCTAATCCCCTCCTGAGGCTCAACGCACCTTCGCTGAGAGATAAGAAGAAGAGGGGCCCCGGAACCAGAAATATAACTATACATGCGAGGGAGGCGTAGAGGAGGTAGTCCAGCAGCTGCATGGGTTGGTTGATGTTGTTCTCTATGGGTTATTATTTTTCCCTTAAATTATTATAGCATTATTAGATTAAATTTATATTCTATTTATATTGATGGTAGTCTTCAAGGTGAGCGGATGGGATGGCTGAGTTAAACGGCCTTGACTTAGGAAAGCTGGAGGAGGTGGTAAAGCTTGTTTCGGAGAACCGGGATAAGGCTGAGGAGCTGAACAGGTGGAAGGCTAGGGTGAGGTGGCTGGGAGGCTTCAAAGCAAGGGCATACGTCAGAGACCACACGTTCTTCATAGACGAGCCATCAGACCTAGCAGGCGTAGACACAGCCCCTAACGCCGTTGAGTACGTCCTCTCAGCGCTGGGAGCATGCCTTACCGTCGGCTTCATACTAAACGCCACGAAAAACGGGGTAAAGATAGAGGACTTCGAGATAGCCCTTGAGGGGAAGATAAACAACATTTTAACATTCCTGGGCCTTAGCAGGGAGGGGCATCCCGGATACGAGGAGATTACAGCCAGGTTCTACGTTAAGTCAGATGCAGAGCCTGAGGTGATAAAGAAGATAGTGGATGAGACGGTAGCCACATCCCCTGTAGGCAACACCTTAACACGTAACGTTAAGATAAACCCTTCCATATCCGTATTAGGGTAGAGGTATGGCTGGAGAAGGTGTTTTCACAACAACGGTTGTGGGAAGCTGGCCTAGGCCCAGCTGGCTTATCGCCGAGCTTAGGCGGAAGAACAGAGGGGAGATAACCTACGAGCAGTTCAGCGAAGTGGCTGACGAGGCGGTTCTACTGGCTGTTAAGTACCAGGAGGACGCTGGGGTGGAGGTGCTGAGCGACGGGGAGCAGAGAAGGGACAACTTCTACAGCTTCGTAGCGGATAAGCTGGAGGGGATAAAGCTGATGACGGTAGCCGAGGTCATGGACTTCGTAAAAGACAAGCAGAGATACGAGGAGCTCCTCCGCAGACTGGATGTACCGGCCTTCGCGATAAAAAGCCCAGTGGCAGTAGCTACTATAAGGAAGAAACGCCCAATAGCCTTGGATGAGCTTAAGTTCCTAAAGAAGCATACTAAATCCAGGATTAAGATACCCCTCCCAGGGCCTTACATGCTCACCAGAGCCAGCTGGATAGACCCGGTCTCCAGAGAGGCATACTGGGATAGGGAGGACCTAGCTAAGGAGTATGTGAAGCTGCTCCGGGAGGAGATAAAAGCCCTGGCGGAGGCTGGGGCAGATTTCATACAGCTGGATGAACCCACATTAACGGAGGTGGTATACGGAGGGGAGAGCAGCCAGACCTTCATGTGCGCAGCGCTCTTCTCAAAGACCGACCCAACCGAGGAGCTGAAATTCGCAACGGAGCTTGTGAATAAGGTGGTTCAGGGAATCTCAGGGGTGAGGATAGGCGTCCACGTATGTAGGGGTAACTGGAGCAGGGCGGAGGGTTCTCTCCTCTCAGGGGACTATAAGCCGTTAATCCCCTACTTCCAAGAGATGAAAATAGACCAGCTGGTTCTGGAGTTCGCAACCCAAAGAGCTGGGGAGCTTAAAGTCTTTGAAGGCGTATCAGGTATCAAGGAGCTGGGGCTGGGGGTTGTCAACCCAAGAACAGACGAGGTTGAACCCGTTGAGCAGATAATAGCCAAAACAAAAGAGGCGGTTAAGTATTTTGACCCCGATAAGATATACCTCAACCCAGACTGCGGCTTCGGGACATTCGCAGAATCACCTGTAAACAAGCCCAAGATAGCTTACGAGAAGCTAGTCTCCATGGTGAGGGCGGCGGAGCAGCTTAGGAAAGAGTACGGCGGTTAATTTCTACTAGAGATAAACCAGAGTGAGGTAGAAGTATACCAGATACACCCCGGCGGCAACCATAGCAAACCCTATTATCCTGTGTATGTAGTAGGTGTAGCGGGATAACCTCCTCAGGAAAGACAACCCTACCATAGACGCTATCACCCCAACTGCGATAAGCGGAACAACAACCCCAAGGGCGTATGTCATAAGTATCATCAGGGGGTTTCCGAATTCACCCAGCAAAGCATAGAAGAGGACAACCAAGAATATGGGAAGGTTACATCCAGAAGCCCCTAGACCATATCCGAGGCCGAATATGAAAAAGAAGAAGTTACCTGCACGGCTGTTATACATACCTACCGGTTTGACGGGCATTAGATTTGGAAGCCGAACCTCTAAGAGCTTAATCAACCCCAGGGACATCACGATTAAAGCCGATAAGAGAGCTAGGTGGGGGATTGCGCTCCTAACCACCTCCCGGAGGAGCGAGATCATAACAGCTAGGATTGTGTAGATTATTACAACCCCTACGCTAACTACAGCAGCCCTTAATAGAGCCTGCCTCAGCCTCCCTCCGCTTCCCAGGCTGTAGGTTACGTAGGCTGGGATTAGAGCATAGCCGCATGGAGAGAGTAGCGTAGCCAACCCAGCTCCGAAGATTAGGAGAAGAAAAGAATCACCGGCCATCTCTTAACCCCACGGCTTTGATAGCTACTTAAGCTAAGGCTGTGCTTAGTATGGAACGCCACCTCGCTTCGTCAACTACTCCATACCCCTCCCGGTACACCACCTCCCCGTCAGGGGATATGATTATCTTAGAAGCCATAGCGGTTACCTTAAGGGATGCTATCAAATCACCGCTGGGCTCCGTGAAGGTCCATAATCCGTAGTAACCCCTCTTAACCGCATACTCTCTTATCTCCTCTACGCTCTCCGAAAGGTCAAATCCAACTACTATAACCTCTACATCCTCCTTAAACTCGTTATAAACAGTCTTCAGATTCTTTAAATCGCTTCTGCAAGTAGGACACCAAGTTGCGAAGAAATACAGAACCACGGGCCTTTTCTTTTCTTCCAAGATACCTCCTATCGTTATCTCTTCACCATCTACTGTGCGTATGGGGATTGATAGGAAGCTTTTCTGCTCTTTCTTTTCTCCTATGCCAGCTGGGGTTTCTGCTTGTATGGTGTTTTGCTGTTGGTTTGTCTGTATAAACGCTATACCCGCCACCAGCGCTATTGCTACTATTATCACAGAGGCCAGTAAGCTTCTTCTCTTAAGAAGACCCATCTTAACCAGCCGTCTCTCTACGCAGTAGAATAGAATATTAAAGTAATCCGAAATTTTTGCTTAAAACGTATAACCACCTCATTATAGCAGGGTAATATGCGTGAAAATAATTGTTAATTAGTTGCTTTAAACTAACGAAGGTTGGGATGCCGATATTTAAGAGATACGGGAGGGAGATAACCCTGAGGATTAGGGATGTCATGAGCTCCCCGCCTATTACCGTCCCTGAGGGGGCTGAGGTAGGTAAAGCGGTTTCTCTCATGTGGGAGAAGAGGATAGGCAGCGTCTTGGTGGTGGATGAGGAGGGTAAACTCACAGGCCTAATCACAGAGAGGGATATACTATACGCCGCTGCCAAGGGTATTCTATGCGGCCCCGCTAAGGTTAACGACATAATGTCCCGTAACGTGATAACAGCGGATCCGGATGAGGATGTTTCTACCGCTATAGAGAGGATGAAACAGGCTAACGTAAGGCATCTCCCTGTCATAGACTCTGGGGGGAGGCCTGTTGGGGTGCTGTCGGTTAGGGATATAATGGATGCCGCTGCGTTGTTTATGCGTATAATCTCTAGGCTAGAGTAGCTTGGGGATAGCCTCCAGTGGGGGTGTGGGGTGCTTAGCTACTCCGCTATACTCCCGCAGCAGGGGGTTTAGCTCGCATACCCTCCCCCTATGCCTGCCTGACGGAATCTCCTCCTCAAGAAACCTCCTAGGAAGGGGGCTGCTCCAGTTAATCCCCCGCACCTCGTTGACCAGCTTCTCAGCCTCAAGTATAGATAAACCCGCGTACTCCAGCTGCCCAGCATCTAGCTTCCTTCCCAACATGGCTTCAAGGGCCCCTGCTAGGGTTTCTAAGGGTATGGCGTAGCTTGAGAAGGCGCAGACCTGCAGGGAATCCAAGACAGCTACCTCAACCTGCTTCCTATAGCTTTCAGACGCCACCTCCCATGCGTCGTTGAAGTCACGTATCCTCACGTCAACCCCCAGCTTCGCTAGGCTCTGTATGAGCTGGCCGTAAACCCAGATATGAACAGCTCCCCCGAAGCTCTCTACCGCGTTCAACAACCCCCAAGCAGGCTCAACCCTGGGGTCGGTGTTCTGTATTGTTATTCCCTTAACGCTCATGCTAAGCTCCGGGCATCCTAGATCCTCAGCAGCCCTGCAAGCACCGTAGCTCAGCACCTCACCCAAGCCCTCCTCCCGAAGCGCCATAGCCCTGAGAAGCCCCAGCATACGCTCAACATCCCCCCACCTGAGGCCTTCCTCCACGTAACCCAACTCGCTGGCCTCGGCAAGCATAGCAAGAGCATTCCCCGCCTCGATTGGGTCTATCCCAAGCTCGTAGCAGAGATAGTTCATGTAAGAGATTGCCTCCAGGTCCATTACCATGCAGTTGCTCCCCAGCGATGAGATTTGAGCGTAGTCAGGCCCCTCTACTCTGAAGGAATAAGCCTGTGAGGAGGCCGTCTCCCTCCTGCAGCTGACTGGGCAGTAGCTGCATGTCATCCTGTTGATCAAAACTCCCTCAGCCATAGCCCTTCCCCCCAGCCTGCTGTATTCCGGTAGTGTAGTTTCTCTGTAGTTCTTGACCGGGATGGCGTCGTTACTCCCAAGGGCTTCAACCGCTATGGGAGTTCCGTAAACCGCCAGCAACCCATTCTCGTGGTTCAGAAGGTGTGATGCCCTTATCCTGCTCTGCGCCTCCTTAAGCCTCTGGATAAACCTGCTTGCGTCAGCTGGTTTCGCCTCCGGCCTTGGGCTTCCCCTTATTACGATGGCCTTAAGCCGTTTACTCCCCATCACGCATCCTACGCCATGCCTAACCCCGCTGCTCCTCCCCGTGTCGTTCACCACCGTAGCTATTTTGACGAGCCTCTCACCTGCTGGGCCTATAGCCAACACCCTGCAGTCGCCGTGCATGTGCCTAAACGCCATCACAGCATCTACAGCGCCCCTCCCCCATAGGCTGGAGGCATCCCTCACCTCAACAACACCCCTGCTGACGTAGAGGTAGCAAGGCCTCTCGGAGACACCTTTAACAACAATACCATCAACCCCGGCGTTACGGAGCTCAGCCCCCGCATACCCCCCTGTATTGGCCCAAGCTATGGTGTTGGTCATAGGTGATATGAAGATGAACGTAAGCCTATTAGCCATGGGAAAACCTGAGCCGGTTAAGGGCCCCGTCATGACACAGAGGAGATTATCCCCCGCCAAAGCATCTGCGGAGGCTGAGTTCCTATAAACAAGGGCTACTCCTAACCCCCTACCCCCTATAAAACCTGATACATCATCCCAGCTTAACGTGATGTAATCAACGTTATTGGCTGATAAATCGACAAACGCAAGACGGTACGTAGTCATAAACCCTAGAACCCCAGAGCATAGGATTGTCTAGTTTTCTTCCGAGCTG
>DQVM01000093.1 GCA_015661775.1 Candidatus Caldarchaeum subterraneum
AGCGCGTTCAAGGGCTAGTTTAAGGGCTCTTCTTGTGAAGACTCTCGCCATCTCCCGTTTATATTCCGCCGAGCCTCGTAGGTCTGGCATGGGGTCTGACATGTCAGCAGCTGCCTTGGCAGCCTCCTCCACCAGCTCCGCCGAGGGTGTGTTGCCTAGTAGTATTTTCTCGGCCTCCGTTGCCTTGAAGGGTGCTGGTGCGACTGCTGTAAGCCCTATCCCAACCTTCGTTATCTTATCGTTTTTATCAAGCACAACGTTGGCAGCGACCCCTACTGTTGCGAAGTCTCCTGCCTTCCTCTCAAACTTCAGATAAGCCTGACCAACCTTATCGCCTTTCGGTACAGGTATTCTTATCTCGGTAAGTATCTCAGTTGGCTTTAGGTCTGTTTCAAACGGGCCCTTGAAGAACTTAACAGCCTTAGCAGTTCTCTTCTTAGCTCCTTGTATTACGAACTCGGCTTCTAGGGCCAGCATGTTGGCCGGCCAGTCAGCTGCTGGGTCGCAGTGAGCCAGGGACCCGCCCAGCGTCCCTAAGTTCCTAACCTGCTGGTCCGCTATATGCTGAGCAGCCTCAGCCAGCATGGGGAGTTTCTCACGTATAAGCTGCGAGTGCTCTATCTCTGCGTGGCGTGTTAATGCTCCTATCCTTATCTGCCCTCCGGCTTCCTTTATGTATGACAAACCCTTGATGTTGTTCAAGTCTATTATATACTTGGGTGTCGCTAGTCTTAGTTTCATCATGGGTATGAGGCTCTGCCCTCCTGAGAGAACCTTAGCCTCGTCCTTGTATTTTTTCAACAAGGTAATTGCCTGACCTAGGGTTTTAGGTGCGAAATACTCAAACTGCTTCGGAATCATGCCGCAGGCACAATAATTTAACTCTAATACCTTACTTATAAATGCTCATGATTGATAGATGCAACGGCATAACACATAAATTTATCAACTCGCAGTTTTGTATATGTCGGTAACTGTGAAGGAGATTACACCCCAGAGTATAATAAAGGAGCTGGAGAAGGAGCTTTACGTAGCTGATGAAAGCCTTGCTACTGCTGTTTATCTAGCGTTAAAGCTTGAGAAGCCCCTGTTGATTGAAGGAGAGCCCGGATGCGGCAAGACTGAGCTGGCTAAGGTACTAGCCCAGATGCTTAACACAGATCTTATACGTCTCCAGTGCTACGAGGGGATAACGGCTGCTCAGGCTCTCTACGAGTGGGACTACCCCAGGCAGCTGCTGCACATAAGGGTTATGGAGCAGAGTAAATCCTATGATGAGATAGAGTCTGAGATTTTCAGCGAGAAGTTCCTGCTTAAACGGCCGTTGTTACAGGCTATCTTACACGAGGGGCCTAGGCCTCCTGTTCTGTTGATAGATGAGATTGACAGAAGTGATGAGGAGTTTGAAGGGTTTCTGCTGGAGTTCCTAGCTGAGTTTCAGGTTACTATACCTGAGGTAGGGACTATAAAGGCTAAGAAGAAGCCTATAGTTATTATAACTAGCAACAGAACTAGGGAGGTGGGCGACGGCCTTAGGAGGAGGTGTCTCTACATCTACGTAACCTACCCAAGCCCCGAGAAGGAGAAGAGGATACTCAGCCTAAGGGTCCCTGAACTCCCTGAGAAGCTATCCTCAGAGGTTGTTGATTTCATCCAGAGGCTAAGGCAGGTGGATGACCTCTCTAAGAAGCCAGGTATATCCGAGACGATTGACTGGGCCAACGCCTTGAAAGCTCTTAACGCCAAGGAGATAACCCCCGGCGTAATCCGCTCCACCATGAGCTGCTTTATCAAGAGTGAGGACGACGTCCTGAGGTTGAGGGAGCTTGGCATCCTCTAACCCCTCAACCAGCGTTATGGAGTTCGTGGTTGAGATAGCTCAGAGGCTAAGGGCCCACGGCGTTAAGTGCGGGGCTTCCGAGAGCGTAGACGCCCTTACGGCTGTTAGGAGCATAGAGATTAGGAGCATACCCCATCTGAGGGAGGTTCTCCGCCTAACGATGGTTAAACGCCTAGAGGATTACCCCATCTTCGACATGGTGTTTGAGGAGTTGCTGGGTATTAAGCGAAGGTCTCAGGAGAAGGAGATGGAGATGCCCGGCGGAGAGGGGGGTCAGCGGAGCAGCAGGGAGAGGCTGAGCAAATCCACCGAAGACAAGACCAGGAGTAACATGACCTTCTACAGCCCTATGGAGGTGCTTACACGTAGGGAGATACCCTCACCCACCCGCGAATCCCTCCGCGAGGTTAAGCGTGTTGTAAAAAGGATGAAAAGAAGACTCGCCCTGCTTCCGGGGAGGAGGATGGCGAGAAGCCTCTCCGGAGATGTGGATTTCCCACTAACGTTCAGGAAGAGCTTAGAAACCTTCGGCGAACCCATGTACATACTCAGAACACGGAGGAAGATAACCCGCTGCAGGCTCGTAGCGTTATTCGACGTAAGCGGCTCCATGGATACTTACACCAAGATGCTTATGCAGAGCATGTACGCCTTAGCTAGGCAGGGGGCGGCCCTTGAGGTGTTTGTCTTCAGCACACGGTTGATGAGAGTAACAGACCTGCTCAGGTACTTCGGCCCAGAAGCCGCTGCTAGGAAAATATCCACGGACGTGGATATATGGGGGAGCGGGACTAGGATAGGAAGCTGCCTCAAGTCCTTCTTGGATAAGTACGGCGGAATCCTAACACGGGGGACTGTAGTTATGATAGTTAGCGACGGCTGGGATACGGGAGAGCCTGAGCTCTTGGATAAGGTTATGCGGGAGTTGAAGAACAGGTCTGGGCGTATAGTCTGGATCAACCCTCATGTTGATAAACCCGGTTTCAGGCCAAGGACCATCGGAATGGAGACCGCTATGCCTTACATAGACCTGCTAGCCGGCATATCAGCCCTGCAGAACATCAGGAGTTATAGGAAGTATTTTGGAATAGCTCTAGAGCCTATATCTAGGAAGAGCAGGCGTTAAGCCGGTGAGTCTGTTCTGCTGGTGTAGGGAGAGCACGAGCCCGCTCCTATATCAACCACGTTATCACCCCCCTCCTCAAAAGCCTTCACCTCCCCAACCACCACCTCCTCATCCTTACGCCGCACACTCCGGCCTCTCACCGTAGCAACTATCTCAGCCATTATCGAGAGGGCTATCTCCTCAGGCGTTACAGCACCTACATCAGCCCCCACAGGCGCGCTTACACGCTTCAGGAAATCCTCGGAAACCCCCTTCTCGCGGAGCCTATTAAAATCATACGTTACCCTCTTCCTGCTAGCCAGCAGGCCTATGAACCGGGGCTTCTCCCTAGAGAGGGCCTCGAGGATCTTGATATCACGCTCCCCCTTAGTTAGGATTACCACGTAGTCTCTTTCGGAGAGGTTTAGGAAGCTGAAGTCTTCATCACGGTAGTCGGTTATCAGCTTGTCTGGCTGTTCCTTCAGCATGGGAAGGGGGTTAAGGGACCAGACCTCAAACCCGAGTATCTTGGCGAATTTAATCAAGGCCTCCTCAACGTCATCCTTGCCCCCTTGGGCTATTATCACGAGCCTGTTCTGGGGGAGGAAAGGCTCTACAAATATCTCCATAACACCTCCGCAGAATGTCTCTACATGGATCTCGTCTAGGGACTGGTGTTTAACCATTTCCATGACCGACTGCTCCGCGCTCTCTAAGTAGACTCTAACCAGCTTAGGTGTCCCGGTCTTCATAACCTCTAGAGCAACGGCTATTATGGGCCCCTCAGGGCATACCCCCCCTAGTGTTCCGTATGTTATCTCTCCTTTCCCGTCTATAACCATCTTGAACCCAGGCTTTCCCAGTGAGGAGCCTTCAGTCTTGACTACGGTAGCTACTGCGAAGGGTTTCCTCTCTTCAGCAAGCCGTTGTAGAACCTCTGCGAATTTGGAGGCGATTATCGGCATGTTGCTTTTTCAAGGAACTACTTTTAGTCTATACCTTAAATACTTTTATGCAACGCATATTTTAATTTATTACAGGATTGTTTGATTAGTTTTGTTAGGATGCTTAGGCGTGTTGAACGTTTTATCCCCGTTGACGAGGCTCTGGAACTACTGCTTCGGCACGTGGATTTCCTAGGTGCTGAGGAGATAGAGGCTTCTAAGGCCTTGGGCAGGGTTCTGGCAGAGGATATACACGCGGATGGAGATTACCCACCCTACGACGCGTCGCACATGGATGGGTTTGCGTTAAACCACCGGGATACGGTGAGAGCCTCACCCGAAAACCCCGTCAAACTCAAGGTTATAGGCCATGTAACAGCTGGTAAGAGGCCTGAACCTAGGCTTAAACCCGGCTCCGCGCTCAGGATACTCACAGGCGCCTACCTGCCTGAAGGGGCTGACTGCGTAGTCCCTCAGGAGGAGGTGGAGACGATAGACGGGGGGTATATCATGGTTAAGCGGCCCGTCAAGCCGGGTGAGAACATAGACCCCGCCGCGGGGGATGTGAAGCGGGGTGAGCTTGTGCTGAAGAGGGGGCGGGTGTTGAAACCCATCGACGTGGCGTTTCTACACCATTTAAGGAGGTGGCGGGTTAAGGTAGCTAAGAGACCTAGGGTGGGTCTTCTTGTTGTCGGCGACGAGCTGACCGACAGCACCACCGAAGCCGCTGAGGGGAGGGTATTCAACACCCACCGACTCTTAATAGAGCCCCTTACATCCCAGCTGGGCTGCGAGGTAAACTACCTGGGGATAGTAGGTGACGACCCCACCGCGGTGGCTAATAAACTGGAGGAGAGCATCACTCGGTTCGACGCCCTGCTAACTATAGGAGGCTCGTCGGTAAGCGAACGCGACGCAACATACCTAGCGTTAACAAAGCTGGATGCTGATGTTTTCGTTCAGGGGTTAAAGCTGCAGCCGGGCCGTGTAGGGGGGTTCGCAGTAGTAGGGGGGAGGCCCGTCATACTCCTCCCGGGCCTCGTCTTGTCTACGGTGAATGTCTTCATCTTCCTGGCTTATCCTATGCTAAGGAAGATGCTGGGGAGAGAGCCTAAACACTACGAGAGCCGTATCAGGGCAACGTTACAGGATGAAGTTAGGTTTAGCAAGTGGGTTGATTTTAAGAAGGTGGTTTGGGTTGGTCTGAGGGAGGAGGATGGCGAATACATCTGCTACCCCAACCTAGGGGAGTCCAGCAGAATGAAGATACTAGCCAACTCAGGTGGGTATATACTCGTTGGAGAGCATGTAGCTAAAATTAACAAGGGTGAGAAGGTTTTGGTGCATATGCTTGGTTAAAGCCGGGTCGGCTCGGCTCTTCCACATCACAGCTCAGACTGGAGCGACGGCCTCATCCCCAACCTCCACCCTACTTATTCTTCTTTAAAGATTTACTCCTTTCTACACGTTAGACCCGGGTTTTATAGCCTATACCCAGCGTAGCTAACGAGGAGAAGAATATTACATAAGCAATAAGCTGGTGGATGGTCTCTATCGTCTCGGTTACTCCCCTGAAGAAAAGGTCAAACCCCACCGCAATCTGCAGAACGAGAAGGAGTAACGTAACGATTGAAATTAATCTTATGCTAGCCACGCTCTTCCCCACCCTCATCAAAACCGCCACTACAGCTAATATAGCCATGCCAAGCGCTATGTGGAGAGGCATGAGAACCCAACCCAGCCTAGCCATCATATCACCTATACCTATCTGCATAAAAGTTGCCAGTACAAAGACAAGCGGGAGCATTACTAACCTTCTCATGCCTCTTCCCGTCCATGTTAGTCATTTAAAAACTTTCTCAACTTACATAATTAACTCCGAAATTTTTTATCAACTCACCAACAGCTATATCACCGGGATTCTGCAGACACATATACGGCGGTATGCATGCTGTAGTTATATAGTTAGGCATAGAGGCCTAACGGAGAAAAATATAAATCAAGATTAGATAAGGAGTTAGTTGCGGTGTTATGGGTATGAACACGCCAAAGATCTACTACGCCGAAGAAGAGGAAGAGGAATTTGAGGAGGACTTCGAGGAAGACTTCGAGGACTTCGAGGAGGATTTCGAAGAAGAGGAAGAGGAATTTTGAGGGTTAGTGGTTAGAAAGTCAAGGATGTTCCCCAAATGGGATAACCATAACCGGCACGGGGCTTTTCTGAATCAATCTCTGGCTAGTGCTCTTTGTAAATGTTAACATAAATTTTTCTACTGTTTTTCTTCTCTTTTTATGCAGAATTACTAGCGTATAATTCCCTAGTTTCAGCTCCTCCGTTATACCCTCCACCACATCCCTTGCTGTTACAGCCTTTACCTCCGCATCGTATCCCATCTCCTTGAGGGTTTCTGCTGTGGATTTAAGCAGCTCCTCAGCCCTTTTAAGTAGTTTCTCCAGCTCGTTGACGTGGGGGGATGTTACTAAAGGCACTTCAACGACGTGGAGCAGGATATATACAGCATCCCGCCACCCAAGTAGCCTAATTCCCCTAACTATTAGGGAGACATCAGGCTGTATAATAACAGGGATTAAAACACGTCTACGCTCGTTACTCACCAGTTTCAACACCAGCCTTCTTATGGACGTAAAGCACAACCGATGTTACCGTGCTCTTCACACCGGGGATACGGAGTATCTTATCCTTGATTAACTCCCTGAAGTGGTGTATAGTGGGTGTGGATATTACCGCTATTATATCAAACTCTCCCGTAACCTCATACACGTCTACGGCCTCAGGTAGCTTGGTAATTTCCTTAGCCACATCCTCTAAGGCGTTGGAGTCAACGAATACATGCAGTATTACCGTCACCCCCCTTTCCAACACGCTTACTTCACCCTCTTCAACACCATTATCTTACCGGGGTGTTTAAGCATTATATTATGTACTTTCGCTTCATGGCCCTTCTCTATAGTAGCCTTCTCAGTCGCCCTTTTTATGAAGACCAGCATATCTATGTTGGTGGATTTCAGCTCCCGCTCTATCATTTCATCGAATTTACCCACGTGGACGCAGTATATGGTTTCGTATCCTAGGTGTTTAAGTTCTTTGGTAAGTTTAGATAAGTCCTTCTCGATGGATTCACGTATCTCCTCCAGCTCGTATGTCTTTACCTTCCCCCGCCTCTCCTTCAGGTCCTCCACATCTATTATCGTTATTAGCCTGATTCTGAAGCGTCTGTCGAGGCCGTGTAGTATGGAGTGTTTAACCACCTCAAGGTCCTCGAAGGGCCTTACTAGAACCCCCACGTCCATCCTGTATCCCATGGGTTTCACCATATCCCCTTCCTCGTGGCTTAGAATCCCCTTCCCCAAGGCTCTTCTGCTGAGTAGGTAGATGAGCAGCCCCGCTGCCATCCAGATGAAGCCAAACGTCCTGCCCGCCGTGTGGAGCAGAACCACCAAAGCCCACATGATGGATGTTCCTACAAACCCTAAAAGCCCTATTAACGGGATCTCAGTAACCTCCCCCGACTTACGTCTTATCCTGATGGTTACCGGGACTTTCCAAGGCCTGTATACTTCTTTCTCTTTGTTCCTTAGTAGGATGAGGCTGAGCATCAGGAGCATGTAGCTTAGTAGGGCTCCGAAGTTGTAGAGGCTGGCTATTAAAGGTATGTCCCCTAGTAGCGTTATCGCGAAGCCTATGAGGCCGAAGATTACTATTGTTCTGGTTGGTGTCCTGTATCTGGGGTGGATGTAGTAGAACCACCGGGGTAGGAGGTTGAACTTCCCCATGCTGGCTGTAAGCCGGGAGACGCCTATAACACCCGTGTTGGAGCTGGCGTAGCATAGTATGAAGGCTGCGAAGGCCACTATACCGGCGAGCCAAGCCCCGACCAACGGGAAACGGATAACCATCTGGGCTACCGGGTTCTCGTAGGAGAGACCCAAGACACGCCAGTCCAAGACCCCTATTGAGAGGATGGAGAAGAGTATAACCGAGAGGAAGACAGCCACTATTGAGAGCTTGGCAGCACGCGGTATCCACCTATGGGGCCTGCGGGTCTCCTCAGCGGCTTGGGCTATAGACTCTATGCCGATGAAGGAGGCCATGGCTAGGGTTAAGCCGTAGAGGAAGTTGTTGGCGTCTATATCAAGCCAGGGGATGTACCCCACCTCCGGCAGGGTTTCACGGTTGCCGAACACAGTTACTTGGGAGAGGAAGAGCTCGAGGTTGAAAGCCAGGGCATAGCCCAGC
>DQVM01000066.1 GCA_015661775.1 Candidatus Caldarchaeum subterraneum
GGAAGGACAGCATTAATCGATGGGCCTGCTTCTGTTAGGATAACTACAGGTAAGGCGAGCATCTTTGCATGCCCCTTAAAGATTAGGAGGAACTACATTTTAAGACCATGGAGGAGATACCCGCTGTACGCGGAGGAGGATACTGAGTATGAAATAAGCTTAGGTGAGAACGCATCCCATGTAGTGGTTGACGGTAATCCGATTGAACATGAGTGGATATCAACTGTGGAGAAATGCATGGATGATGAGACTATAGTATTGATAGGGGGAGTTGATTCTGGAAAGACAACGCTAGCAACAGTCTTAGGTAACATGTTAGTGCAGAATAGAAACCCATGTATAATCGCAGACCTAGACCCCGGGCAAAGCTACCTATCTCCACCAACAACCCTAGGATCCACTAAGGTAAACACACCATACCACGACCTCTCCTTCGCACCACCATTATACATCCTCCATATAGGAAGCACATCCCCCACACTATTGGCAGAATACCAGATACGCATGAGCGAGAACCTATTAAACAAAATAAGGCGAAAGGAAAAATTCAAGAACCTTATAATCGATTGCGACGGGTGGATAGAGGGAGAAAATGCCATAAAGCATAAAATGAAGCTCTTAGATATAGTAAAACCTACACATGTAATCTTTATGAATAACATACCCAACGGATTAGATGAATATATCAAGGATATCAGCATAAAATACTCCGTAGTTAACTCGTCAAAGTTTGTGCTTAAACGGGGGCAGGAAGCTAGGAAAGCTTTAAGAGAGCTTTCATATAGGCGTTTTCTCAAAAATGCTATAATAAGAACAATACCAATAACGTGGGTAGAGTTAACCACAATACCGACTGAAGCTTTTGGAACTAAGCAGAATCCAATCGAATACTTTAGAAGAACCTTAACAGCATACGCCGAGGAGAATAACCTGTTAGGAGTGGATGCTGAGGATGTTATGGAAGGTTTTCTAAAGAATAGAATAGGTGTGTTAAGCTACTTAATTGGCGTTAACGGAGATATGTTGGGAATAGGGCTTTTAGCTGAGATTAACTTAAGAAAGAACACGCTAAAGATATTTACACCAGTTAGGGAACAGTTAAAGAAGATAATAATCTCTGGGATTATACTATCAATTTTCGGCGAAGAAATATTCCACGTAAAGCTAGAGAAGTAATATTCTCTTAACAACACCCTCCTTCGACAAGCTCCTAGCGTTCTCCCTCGGAAGAACTGCGACATCACCCGTTTTAAAGGGGCCGTACTCCCTTAGATCATCCCCAACTATCTTGGGAAAATCCTGCAAAAAAACAACTACCTCATAGTTCTGCAGAGGAGAGACATGAGGTATAGTAAACTTGGAAGATATCACATCTATTAAGTCACGGTATTCTGAAATCGCTGTACTGACGTAATTGTAGAATTGTTTTTCAAAGGGAAGCATGTTGCTTGGAGTTTTATTCTTCAAAATATGCAGAAGGATTTTCTCGTAACGTAATGTGAAGATAGAACGTATTAGCTTGCTTAGGAATTCTATTTCAGACATCTTGACATCTCTTTCTATGGAATCTTTGCTTGTTAGTTTTATTTTATATTTAAGGTTCGAAACGTGGGTCTTTAGGTTTTCAAGAACTTCAGAGGGTATTTCTGTTAATTCTTGTGTATTTTTCTCGTTGTTCCATAGGTTTACTAAGATGTCGTAGATGTTCTGGTCACTCATTTTCCTTATGTTAGTTAGTTTTCGCTTTGTATTATAGTATTAGTATCAGGAGGCTAGAATGGCTGTTTCTTTGCATATTAGATAAGCTGCTATGTTGGCGGGTAGTTTAACTACTTCTCTTGAATAGGGGCCGTATCTACGGCCTCCAAGCTGAAACTCCGGCGCGTTAACCACTTTGACTTTTACCTCTGGTGTTTTTGGGAGGACTAGAAACTGCTCAAACGGTTCGATATCCTCTATGCTATCGTATTTTATTACGCCTGCTAAAAGGCCGGTTTTCCCGTTTAGAGTATTGGCTAGACGAAGTAGTCGATGTATATCTGTTGTTACTACGGTATCTATTTGAGAACGGCTTATTTGGAGTGCTAACGATACAAGCACCGAGAGCTGGTTTATTCTTTTACCTCCCCTGCTGTGTGTTTTAAGGTTTAGTAAAGACCACTGGGGTTTTTCACTCCATTCATACAGTAGTTCTCCTAGGTTTTGTATGTTTTCCTCAGGTAGGGTTTCCTTTAACTTGTTTATGGTCTCTTCATCTCCGCTGTTTATTCTAGCCAGTATCTGGTATGTTGATTTGGCTATTCTTCCCTTCCAGCCGGGGTCTATGTAGTCGGGTAGGTCGTGTAATGGTCTTAGGTTCTCGGATAATCCATAAGCTTTAATGTCAAGGTGGGAGGCTGTTATATATTCTGCTATTTCCTGCCTCGCTTCTCTGTTCAGTCTGAGTATTTTATCTTCATGAACAGCTACGTGGTATCCTCTGTTACCTGAGAATGTGATTGTCATGTTGTCAGGATTAAGGCCGAAATCTCCCTCTAGGAAGCTCAGTAGTTTGAGGAGCTCGTCTCTCGCTGCTGTTATGCATTTTCCGCATACCCATTCTACTTCAGTAATCTCTCCAGAGTTACAGTTCATGCATATTTCCTCGTCTGGTTTAAGAATTTCAAAGCATGAGTTACAGTAGTTGAAATCATGTTCTTTCTTGCACGGTAACTCTAGGTGGTCTGCGTCTATGTCGAATATCAGCTCAGCTCCCAGCCATCCCTTCTCCTCCATAGGGGCTGTAGGTAGGTGGTATATTGCAGCCGAGCGGTAGACGTGCATAGGGGCTTCTCGTTTTAGAACCTTGAGTAGCTCGTCTAAGTTTCTAAACCGTAGGTGGCGTATCATTATCTTCTGGTGGAAAGGCATATATCCGAATTCTCTGTTTTCGAATTTTGAGGGTTGGTATATTTTATTGCCCATAGCTTCATAATAGTTTCTAAATAAACCCCTGACAAACTCTAGACTTCTCTTCTTGTCGTTGTTCATTCCTTTGACATTCCGTTATAGATGGAGTATAACGCGACTAGTATTAGTGTTCCTACAACAAGCCAGAAGACGCCTCCATACAGTAGGTCTATGAACTGTTCTAGTGGCATTTTTGTCCGCTTAATTCCTGTGATGGAGAAATTTAACTTTGTTGCTGGGTTCTAGCCCTTGCTTCCTCCAGCTTCTGGCGGAGCAGCTGGTTTAGCAGCGCGCCGTCCACTTTCCCCCGGTATATTCTCATCAAGTCGCCCATCAGCTTGTTTATGGCCTTCTTATCATCCAGTAGGTGTTTATTTACCTCAAGCAGCTCTTCTATTGTTTTTTCAAGCTCTTCACGTGGAGGAGACCTTACGCCCAGCTTTTCTACCGCCTTTTCGACGCTCTCGGCAGGGTTGTTGGCCAGCCATCTTAAAATGTCAGGGATAGCCTCCTTCGCAAACACTCCATTAGATAGCATTCTGAAAATCTCAACAAAATGCTTATCCTCTAGGGATTCTACTTGTACTCCCTCCCGCTTTAAGCTAGTTATGGTCTCGGTTAAAGTAGCTGCTACTACGCTGGCCTGAACCCTATACCTATTCACTATCTCCTCAAAGACCTCTATCATCTCTTTATCGAGGAGCTGCTCAACCAGCTGTCTGCTAAGTCCGTATTTTTCTGAGATGTATGCGGTTATTTTACCCAGTGTTGGGGGTAGGTTTTCTCTGAGGTGTTTTAAACGCTCTTGGGTTACAGCCATGGGGGGTATATCAGTCTCGGGGTACATCCTAGCAGCTCCTGGCCTTGGACGCATGTATACCGTTGTTCCGTCTGGTTTAGCGGCCCTAGTCTCCTCCGGAACTCCCTTCAGCGCTTCGGAGGCTCTTTGGAGAACCGCCTCCAACGCCTCTCTTGCTTTATCCTCCTTACTCACCACCATGACAACTGCATCCATTTCTTCAGCGGCCACTCTGCTGATAACCGCTTCAACCTCCTCTTGCGAAATCCCATACGCTGGAAGCTCGTCTGTGTGGAATATCCCCTCAACATTAGCCCACGCCTTTGCCCTGCCAGCCATTTCAGCCCCTAACCTAATACCGGGCCACTTCTCGTAGGAGAGCAAACCCCTAAACCTAGGGAGCCTCTGTGCAAAAACCCGCATTCCTTCGGAGAGCTTTCTCCTGATAAGCTTCGACTGGGTTTCAGAGAATATGTCAGTTACATCAACTGGGTTTAAGATCAGCATATCCTCCTTAAGACCTCTCTCCTTAAGCTTAGCGGCAACCTCTATAAGATGAAGCTGTCTCTTAACCTCGTTTTCCACAACCTTAGGAATTAAATCCAGCTCTTGAACGCCTTTTATCTCCGTTAAAGCCCCTCCGATAATCGAGATGTTGAGATCTTGCCTAACTGTTCCAAGGCCACGTTTAACCTTCCTAGTTGCCCTTAGAATATCCCCTATTGCCTTAGCAGCCTTAGCAGCTTCCTCAGGCGAGGTTATCACAGGTGCTGTAGAGATTTCTATCAAAGGTATCCCAAGCCTCGTTAAATCATACTCCACCTCCCTATCACTAGTCTTCAGCATCCTAGCAGCATCCTCCTCAAGCGTTATCGTCTGGATAGGAATCTCCTTTCCATCAACCTTAATAACCCCGCCTAAAGCTACTACGCATGTTCTCTGGAAACCCGTTGTGTTAGAACCATCTATAACTATCTTTCGCATAACATGAATCTCATCTACTGGTTTTGCATCCATAAGCAAGGCCGCTGTTAATGCTATTTCTACAGCTTCGGCGTTGAGAGAATGAGGAGGCTCCTCATCCATCTCAACCAGACATACATTATCTAACTCAGCGTAGTATATGATTGACTTTCGTTTCTTAGCTTCGAAGAGGGCAGCAGGGTCTACGGCGCCAAGCTCGCTCTGTGCCTCCCGCAGGTATCGTCTAAACGTTATTTTCTTACCTTTATCCTCTTTAGCGTCTGTTGGGCATTCGCAAAATAGCTTATGTCTTGTGTTGAGCTGTCTATGTATCTCCAGACCCACCTTAAGGCCTAACTTACTATAATCTAGTTTTTCCATAATTCTCTTTACACCTCAATACCTAATGTAGGTAAGGACCTAGAATATAGCTCCCCCGCCATGTTGGTAAGCATCATCTTCCGAATTTCATCGACATCATGTTTTTCACCCATCTTACCTAAACACCACATAAGTTTAACTAACGCTGTTTCAGAAAGCATATCGTCAAGCGGAGTAACGCCAACCCTCATAATATCCCTACCATTCTCATACACAAACATGTTAACACGCCCGAATTTACACTGGGACGTCATTCCAACGAACACGCCTTCATCAACCAGCTGTTTAAGTACTGGTATAAAGTCGGCGTTAACATGGCCTAGACCAGTTCCCTCTATTATAAATCCTCTCAACCGGAGTTTCTCCCTGAGAATCAGCAGAGTTTCAGGAGGCATATTAGGGTAGAATTTAACCAGCATAGCACGAGGGTCGAAGAAAGGCTCAAGTTTATAGCCGTGCCACCCGCCTCTCTTGTTAAATTCCCCGGTGTTTAGTATTAATCTGTTTTGGGTCAGGAAAGCTATTGGTTCTGTATTTATGCTTTTGAAAGCGTCTCTGCTGCTGGTGTGGAGTTTAACTACCCTTGTTCCTCGGTGTAGTGCTATTTTATCGTCGGAGTGCCAGTAGTGCATGCATACCACTACTTCGCCGAAGGGGGCGTTGGCAGCGGTCTCTACGGCTGCTATTAGGTTTGTGGCTGCATCGCTTGACGGCCTGTCGGAGGAACGTTGAGCACCAACTAGAACTACTGGGTAAGGTGGTTTCTGCAACGCGAAGCTGAGAGCTGCTGCAGTATAACCCATCGTGTCGGTTCCATGAGCTATAACAACCCCCTCCTCACCTTTTTTGAAGAGTTCATCAACCTTCCTAGCTATAGCCTCCCAGTGGTTTACCGTTATGTTCTCGCTGAATATACTAAATAGGATTTCAGCTGATACTCTAGCTATGTCGGCTAACTCAGGAACTAGACTCAGTAGGTCATTCGCTGAGAGCGCCGCTTTTACCCCTCCGGTTCTATAATCTATTCTACTCGCTATAGTGCCTCCTGTACTGACTATAGTAACCCTAGGTAGGCTGGGTTTCTGCTCAGGAGGTGGGCGTGGCCTAAACGCAGGAGGTGTAGCCGCCGCTATTTTAGATACTTTACTACCTGTAGTTACTTTTACGCCAATATTATATCCATTCTTAAGTTTTATAACTACATAATCAGGTTCAGCAATCTCATACCTAGCTATGAGCACGCCTTCGTATGAAGAACCATCTGAGACTATCCTTATTTCATCACCTATCTTAACTCCAGCCTCCTCCAGCAACCTCCTCACATAACCGCTATACCCCTGTAATGGATCCTCAGACATGCCTTTTTACACCCTGTTGTTTACCTTAGCATTCCTGCTATGAACCCTATTACTAAACCTAATCCAAAGACTAGGGAGGAAACAGCGAAGAGAATACCCTGCATAACCGCAGGCCCATATTGCTCCGCCAACCGGCTTATCTGCCCTTCATTTATGCTTATGAAGCCAAGATAATAACCCACCAGTATTATAATACCTACCACTATCATCACCTTTACAACCTTAGCTAGGATATACCCTATCACCAAAGCTACAAAGAACAAGATTATCTGCATAGACATTATATTAGGAGATGCCAGAAAACCAGCTAGCGATGCAAGTAGATTCTCCGCCATGTATAGCTTTATGCTAAACCTCCGTATAAGTCTTAAATAATATAAAAGAAGAACAAGCTCACGAAACTAAGACACGTAGAAATGCCGCTGGAAGGATACTATGTCGTAGACAGGCGTAAAGATATATATGCCGTAAAGGGGCTGATACATCCACCAAGTAAAGTTGTAGCAGCACCCAAATACCTATGGACAGACAGCAACTACGTAAAAATACCCAACACGAACATCTTTGAAAAAATAAGAAGAGAGTATCTACACGAAGATGATGAAAACTACGGAACTACAATACCAGCAATTCCACTATCTGAAGTAATATCCGTAAAAAAACCTACATGGAATATAAAAAAAGACAATACCAAACTAGTTGGAGTAGCCCTGAATCTATATCGTGAAATTTCTCAATATTCAGAACTAGAAGAAGTAGGGGGATTTACAGGCTCTTTACTTCTCGGTTTTCACAACGAAGAATCAGATATAGATATA